>JAQTMV010000034.1 GCA_028714175.1 Methylococcales bacterium | reverse complement strand
ACGGCGCTAGTGGCCGCGCCTTTGTATTCGGTCCTACCGATGTGAATGATCTAAGCGCTTTCTTGAGAGCGATTAATGCTCTCGAAAATGCGCAGTCGGCTATAGATAATATAGACAAGGCCTTGGCGGCTTCAGACAAAATAATAGACGTGGAACCGTTGCCATTGGCTTTAGCCGATAGTAAAGATGGAATTGAGATTCTTAGCACAGGTCCGTTGGGTGCGTTTTTTCCAAAAGCGGTAAAATTATTCCACGACGCAAATCGTTCGCTTTCGGCAGCTATCGCTTCCAGGAAGCGCGTTGATGCTAAGCGTGCCAAGACAAAATTAGCAGCTGTCAGGTCAAAGATTGCGCAATAATCATCTACGGTAATGAAAAAACGGGGGGCAAAATTTAACCTCCGTTTTTTCTATGCTGCAGCTACTCGTACGATTCTCATAACGCTGTTTACCAAAAATCAGCGCATCTCTTTGGCCGGAAACAGGTTCTTCTTTCTCCAATATGGTCGCTGCCATCACTTATCAGGGGCTGTGTTCTGGCGGCCATTTTTTAATGGCTTCTGCTGTAGGCCAGCATTCTGTTGACGTCGAAAATATCGCGAAAACTGATAACTACCTCCAGATCATTCCCCGGAATGGTCGGTATGACAGCTTTAGTATCAGTCCCGTATTATTTGAAAGCGGGTAAGCAGGCTGTATTTACTGCCGGGTGGAATCTGCACAATATCGTTGCCGACATTGCCGGTCTCGACACAAAGAAAGCGTTGGTAATCATCGTCTTCCAGGTCAGCCATTGTTGCCGATGTTTTCAGCCACGGATTCCACACCACTGCGGTTTTACTGCCGGAGGAAGAGATTCGTATACGGCGATCGAAAGCGGAGTCGCCAATAATCAACTCATTTTTGACGTCTGTGTAAATGCGATCAACTTCCTCTGAAAAAGTGACTGCACCAATCTGGGCTTTTTGGACACCTTCCTCCAGTTTATCGAAATACCGGGTATTCTCCAGGCCCACTACTTTTACCTGTTTTATATCGCCGACCTGGAAATAAGTATGAAATGCCTGGGTAATTGAAAGCATTTCATTTCCGGTATTGCGGGTTATCAATTCCAGGGTGAGGGAATTGCCGACCGAAATCTCAAGCTCCAGAGCAAACGCCTGCTGCCACAATTTTTCATTTTTATTGGCTTCTATCAGCCCCAGTTTTACCTTCGTTTCAAGGTCTGTAACTGCTTCTGTCCCTAAAACAGTCCATAGACTATTGCGTGCAAAACCGTGATTGGGTCGTTGCAAGTCTCTGGAATCTTCACCAAACCAGGGCCAGCATACAGGAATACCGCCTCTGATAGCCTTGCCGTATTCATAATATGCCTTTTGACTGAGAAACAGCATATCTTCATGTTCCTCAGCGGGCTGGAAAGAGAGCACTTGACCCGCATACAGCGAAATTAAAGCGGTCGCACTTCGATTGCTGATCTGGATGAATGGTAGATTGCCTTTCCCTTCGATGAACATGAGTTGGTTTGCAATACCATAGGCACTATTTAATTGCTCAATATTCATACTGTTTACCTTTAGAGTCATTGATGATAAATAAGCAAAAATTATTCCAGGCGGATAGGTTAGGAAGGGTTTACGGTTGCAGGCAGGGATGAATAATGTGGTCAGCTAGAGCGCTTAGTGAATCCCCGCACAAGCTACAAGTGTGCGGGTTTTTTATGCCCACCAGAATAAGCGATAAAAAGTGGGCAGAACAGCATTGGCCATCCTGTACTATACAAGTTACAATTAAGTGGTATATTATTTGCTTTATTACACAGTGCTGGTTATTAAAATCCGTGTTACACGAAGAGACTGTGACCATTTCGGTGCAAATTTCCAATTTATTTGCACCAACTTAAAGCAAACAAGCCGGCAACCATTCATCACTGCAATTCCAAGAGGTGAATAGGCCGCAAACTCGAATATCAATACAAAGAAAGGGCAAAATATGCAAGTGGGAATGATTGGACTGGGCAAAATGGGTGCCAATATGGCCAGACGATTGATGGCGGGGGGCCATCGTTGCGTGGGTTTTGATGTCAATGCCGCCAATGTGGAGAGCCTTAAAAGTGAGGGTGCGACAGGCGCGACAACTCTGGAAGAGTTTGTTGCTCTTTTGGAGGCACCGCGAGTTGTCTGGTGCATGGTACCTGCGGGTGAGTTGACCGAAAAGACCGTGCTGGCGCTAGCGGAATTACTGGAAAAAGACGATATTATTATCGATGGCGGCAATTCATTTTATAAAGATGATGTACGCCGTGCCAAGGCGCTTGCCGACAAGGGAATACATTATCTGGATGTGGGCACCAGCGGCGGGGTTTGGGGTATTGAAAGAGGCTATTGCCTGATGATTGGCGGCCCGGAACAAGCAGTACAATTTGTCGATCCTGTTTTCAAAACGCTGGCTCCCGGCAAAGGCAATATAGAGCCGACTCCGGGTCGTGAAAGTCTTGCAGGTACGGCTGATCAGGGTTATCTGCATTGTGGCCACTCAGGTTCGGGTCATTTCGTCAAGATGATTCATAACGGTATCGAATACGGAATGATGCTGGCCTATGCTGAAGGCTTCGATATTATGCGCAATGCTGATTCCGATAATCTGCCTGAAGACCTCCGTTTCGATCTCGATCTTAAGGAAATAGCCGAAGTCTGGCGGCGGGGTAGCGTGGTCGGTTCCTGGTTACTCGATCTGACTGCCATTGCTTTGCTTGAAAATCCTGATCTGTCGAATTATTCGGGGTATGTTGAAGATTCCGGCGAAGGCCGCTGGACTGTACAAGCCGCCATTGACGAGGCTGTTCCCGCCAATGTATTAACAGCCGCGCTTTTTAGCCGCTTCCGTTCGCGTCAGCCCGCTTGTTTTTCCGATAAAATGCTGTCGGCAATGCGCATGCAATTCGGCGGTCATGTTGAAAAAAAATAGCATTGGAGAACTCAGTTGCTTGATACAAAATCCAATAATCCGCTTACTGCCGGGATTAATATAACCCATGCACCACAACCTTGCACGCTGGTGATATTTGGCGGCGGCGGTGACTTAAGCCGGCGCAAACTCTTGCCTGCCGTTTACAATCAGGCTCTGGAAGGTGAATTACCCGCCAATTTTGCAGTACTCGGATTTGCTATCGAAAAAATGGATGATGGCAGCTACCGTGAGTTTGCACGTCAAGGTATTGAACAGTTTTCAAGGCAGCCGCTGGATCCTGCCTACTGGCCAGACTTTGAACGCTGTTTGCATTATCTGGAAGGCTCTTTTGATAATCCAGATGCCTATAGGCAACTCAAGGAGCGTCTGGACGAAATTGATTCCGCCTTTGGTATACCGGGTAACAGAGTATTTTATCTGGCAATTCCACCAGCTCTGATTGAAATCTGCGTCAGTCAACTTAAAGCAGCGGGATTAGTCATGCCGGTTGATGGCCAGAGCGCTTTTTCGCGTATTATTGTGGAAAAACCGATAGGCCGTGATCTTGAGAGCGCTCGCACCGTCAACGCCACCTTGTGCCAGAATTTCGATGAACAGCAAATTTACCGGATTGATCATTATCTGGGCAAGGAAACGGTGCAAAACATTCTTGCCATGCGCTTTGCCAACGCAATCTTTGAGCCCTTATGGAACGCAAAGCACATTGATCATGTGCAAATTACGGTAGCGGAAGAAGAGGGGGTCGGTACGCGAGCGGGGTATTACGACACAGCGGGTGCAGTGCGCGATATGATCCAGAATCATATTTTGCAATTGTTAACGCTGATAGCAATGGAGCCGCCCTGGATTATGGATGCCGATGTGATTCGCGATCATCGTCAGGATGTGCTTAACTGTTTAAGGCCGATAACCAGCGAAAATTTCGATCAGCACGTAGTACGCGCCCAGTACGGGCCTGGATTCCATCATGGGGAAGATGTTCCGGGTTATCGCCGCGAACCCGGCGTGGCTCAGGATTCCATCACTGAAACCTACATTGCCTTGAAACTCTTTATTGATAACTGGCGTTGGGCAGGCGTGCCTTTCTATATCCGCACGGGTAAGCGTATGCCCAAACGCGCCAGTGAAATTGCGATTCAATTTAAAAGTGTGCCGCCCATTTTATTCAATGCGAACCACGATCAACCTTTGGAGCCTAATGTATTGGCATTAAGTATTCAACCCAATGAAGGCTTATCCCTGCGCATTGCGACTAAACTGCCTGGCGCCAAACTTCGAATTTTTCCGGTAAAAATGGATTTTCGTTATGGTTCAACATTTGGCGAACAATCGCCCGAAGCTTATGAACGCCTGCTGCTGGATGTGATGGCCGGTGATGCAACGCTGTTTATGCGCCGCGATGCCGTAGAATCGTCCTGGGCCTGGGTTGATAATATTCTTAATACTTGGGCCAGCAGTCGTACTCGCTGGATTCCTGAATATAGCGCGGGTACCTGGGGGCCTCTCGAAGCGGATCGCCTGATTGAATCCGATAATCGTAAATGGCGGTTATTATGATGCGACAAAATGCTGTTTCTAAAGTCAATGTCAAAACGCCAAAAAGGGTTCGTATTGCTAATATCGAACCGGAATTAGGAGCTTTATGGGGGCAGTTTAATCAGAATACAAGTGGCGGACATACCGTGATGCGTGCCTGCATGTCCAATCTTATTATCTATTGCGATAATAACGACGAAGCTCAGCTTATCAGCCAGGAAATTGCCGCGATTGTTGATGTCCATCCAGCGCGTGTACTTTTGCTTGTCGCAGATGGACAGTCAGGCAAGGATACGATTGAAGCCTTTATAACACTCTATTACACGGCGTTGAGCGATGGCTGGCAAGTGTGCGCCGAACGCATTGATGTTGTGTCAACGGCTGAGGCTACCAAGCGATTACCTTCGGTGGCGCGCTCACAATTAATCGGTGATTTGCCCACTACCTTATGGTGGGCATCACGACAACCGGCGCCTGAAGCGGGCGAAGTGTTTTTTCAACTCGCTGAGCTGGCTGATCAGATTATCTACGATAACATGGGCTGGACTAATCCCATCAAAGGCGTGGCAGCGATGACGCGCTGGGTTGCTGCGCAGCAGGATGCGCAAATCGTTCATAACCTTGCCTGGCGGCGCTTTGCCAACTGGCGCAAGCTAATCAGCCAGGTACTCGATCCTTTGGTTGCCCCTAACGCCCTTGACTCCTTGAGCCTTATTGAAATAGACCACGGCCCCCACGCTTTAGCGATGAGTTGGCTGTTGGTCGGCTGGTTAACCAGCCAGTTACAATGGAAATCCGTTGGTGGCAAACGTCTTTCAAATTCGGAACTGGTTTGGCATTTTCGCAATTACCAGCGCGAAGTTAAAGTGGTTGCCAGACGTTTACCGAAAGGTGAGCCGTTAATTTATCGATTATTGTTTGACTGGAGTCAAGCCGGCCACGATGGGCGTGTATGTTTTGAGCGCTTGGATAGTGATCGAATTGGCATTATGGAAGCATTTTCTACCATTCCAGCCCGGGTATTTGCAGCGCAAATACCGGAAAGATCGACTCTTGTATCAGCTCAGCTGGCTCAGCGTAACCGTGACAAGATATTTGAAAACGCGTTGAAGGCTGCAAATGCGATGAGTGCGGTTTTTCAGCAATAGCGAAGTTGCCGGAAACGCCTATTCTCGCTGACGCTCGAAAAGGCTTATTCCGGCCTACAGCATACGTAGGGCGTGCTGCGCGCGCCTTAATTCTAAATCCTGGAAAATGAGCCTTCGGATACAAATCAGGCGCTAACATTTTCAAAAACCACTACAGTATGGGGATTTACTGAATAGAGATACTCGCCGAATGGCTTTTGATCGTGCGGAAGGGTAATGTCCTGAGGCGACTGCAGCGAAGTATCCAAAGCCAGGCACCATTCTTTTCCGCCAATTACAGGCAATTCTACGGTGGTGCTTCCATCAGACGTATTCATTACGATATGCAGATCAGCTTCATGTTCTTTAATACCTGCCAGTGTAAAAGCCAGAAGCCTTGCTTCAGGGTCATTCCATAATGGCTTATTAAGCTCGGCGCCATGCCATGAAATATCCGGCATATTTTTTCCCTCAATGACATTGCCAGTTAAAAAACGCCGGCGCATAAGGGACGAATGTCTTTTTCGCAGCGCTATCATCAGCTGAACAAAACGCAGTATATCAGCATTTTGCTTGGTTCTATTCCAGTCAATCCAGGTTAATTCATTATCCTGGCAATAACAATTATTATTCCCGTGATGGGTATGCAATAACTCGTCACCTGCAAGTAACATCGGAACTCCCTGGCTGAGCAGCAAAATAGCGAAAGCATTTTTTGCCTTTTTTTTACGCAGTTCCAAAATGCTTGAATTTATTGTATCGCCCTCAACGCCGCAATTGTAACTTAAATTATGGCTGCATCCATCCCGGTTATCTTCGCCATTAGCCTCGTTATGTTTTTCGTTGTAACTGAACAAATCATACATCGTAAAGCCATCATGACAAGTGACAAAGTTGATGCTGTTGATAGGCAAGCGCCCCTGGTACTCATAGAGGTCGCTGCTGCCGCTGATACGGGTTGCAAGCTCTGCCAGCAGACCTTTATCACCACGCAAAAATCGACGGACGGTATCACGATATATTCCGTTCCATTCAGCCCAGCGATAACCGGGAAAACTGCCCACCTGATAAAGTCCTGCAGCATCCCAGGCTTCGGCAATCAGCTTGGTTTTGGTCAACTGTTCTGAAAGTTCGATGCCCCAGAGTACGGGGGGATCCTGCAGGACTGCTCCATCTTCTCCGCGTGCCAGAGCGCTGGCCAGATCAAAGCGGAAACCATCGACATGCATTTCCCTTACCCAGTATTCCAGGCAGCTGATGATGAAACGGGCCACCAAGGGATGGTTGGCGTTTACCGTATTACCACAGCCGGTATAGTCCCGTAAAATGCGTTTATCAAATTTGTCCAAATGATAAAAACTCTTGCCTCCTATACCTCTGAAATTAATGACGGGGCCATTCTCGCCTGCTTCTGCGGTATGGTTGAATACCACATCCATAATGACGCCTATGCCCGCCCTGTGCAATGCTTTCACTAAATCGCGGAACTCCTGGACATGAGTCCCCTGTTCGGGGGTCATACAATAGCCCGGGTGCGGGCTGAAAAAACTGTGCGTGCTGTAACCCCAATAGTTTTTCAGGCCAAGATCATAGGTATTTCTGGGCACATCCTGTTCATCGAAAGCCATAACCGGCAATAGCTCAACATGAGTAATGCCGAGTTGTTGAAGATAGGGTATTTTTTCAATCAAGCCTGCAAATGTACCCGGATTCGCCACATTAGATGAGGGGTGCCGGGTAAAGCCACCCACATGCAGTTCGTAAACAATGGATTTTTCGCTACTGATGCGAAGGGGTGTGTCACCTTCCCAGTCATAGCTATCATCAACGACGACACAGCGCATGGACGTGTGGCTGTTGTCGCCGGGCTTGCATGCCGCTTTACGGCTCCAGCGCTTTTGACTCACTGCGCGGGCCCAAGGGTCTATCAGATGCTTGTCTTTTTCGAAGCGAAAGCCGGATTCACGGATATGATCCGGTCCGTCCATGCGCCAGGTATACCAGGTGCCGGCCGGCAGTTTGCTGACATAAACATGCCAGGAATAAAAAGTCCGGTTGATTTCTTTTTGCAAGGGTATGACTTGAAAAGGCTCATCACAGTCGGCGCTATCAAAGAGTAAGAGTTCTACCTGTTCAGCATAACGGCTGAAAATGGAGAAATTAACGCCGCCGCTATAAAGTTTAGAACCAGTTGGATAAGAACTTCCATGTTTTATTTTGTATTCTTTGTCTTGCATTTTTTCGTCTCTTATTTTGTAACCGTGTGGCACAACATCTTGTTTTTTTGTAAAGAGCTGCCTGGTTATTGGTATTGTTTTGTTCCCTATTGAAGACAGGAACTTAAAAAAATCACGAACTAATGACTCAGGTTTTTGAGATATCATTCGTTCATATGTTTGGTAAACGCCATTATCTTAAGCCTCTAGCAATAAAGCAAAGTGATCTGGTTGCAGTATTTTAATAAAAACTTGATATTGACTTAATAGTCGGTATTAAACGCTTGATTCGTGCAGGCTGGAATGATGGGTTAACAGGGTAATGGGCGCCAAGCGCTGAATTGAACACATGTTTGCCCTCTGCGACAAAGGTGTTGCCCTAAGCGCGAAAAGGTTGACGCCGCATACTCCGACGAACTATCGCCAGTGCATCCGACGCAGAAAAAATCGCGGCTTCCGTTCTCGGTGCGCCACGTATAGAGCCAGAAGCCTCTTTCCAGGATAGCACCGGAGAACTTGAGTTGATGAAGGTGCATCGTTTGGAAATCGCTAACGCTCAATTATTTGCCAAAAATCCATTTAACATGATCCAGGATATCCTTGAGTGAATTCTCTTTAAGGGTTTGTATTAATTCGTTCATTTTAAAGGCATGATGTCTTTCATAAGCCACACCGTGCTGCGGTGCATCGGCTAAACCGGTTGCTCTGGCATGATCGACAAAGCCGTCATTTTTCCAGAAAAAAGCGCCCGGCATCGTGGTTGGTATAACCAATACAAAGAATAATGAACGTCCAAAGGCGCAGCTTACCAGCATGGACAGCATTAATAGCAGTCCGGCGCCGAGATTAAATCCGGTCATAGCCATCACCGCAGCCAGCAGAAGACCGAAACCCAGTAACATATTGCGTAAAGCGTATGATTTCCCATATTGCGTTACTTGCCGGTAATAGGACGCGGCGCCTTCATTGCTGCTGGCCTGCATATCGCGGGCATGAACTAAATGGCCCAAGCCTTCCAGCCCCAAACCCAAGGCTATTATTGTCATTAATGTTTGTAGCAATGCTTGCACTTCAGGTGCTGCCAGCGGCAAGGTGCTAAGACTGACCACAGCAATAATCATCGCACCCAAACTCAACATGGAACCGGAAAAAGCCGTGCCTGTCTGCCAGTGATTCCAGAATGGACGAGCGGGTATTCGGTACAGCTTGTACATATAAAACAAGCCTGTCAGACCACTGACGACGCCAATAAAGGCAAAGCTGTTGGCGATAATTTGCATGAAAAGATTATCAAACAACGCAAAGGCAGTATAACCTAACAGACCCGTATAAAACAGCGATACGCCGGCAATTTCGCGACTGACCGGGGACAGTCTCAGATTATTAAAGCCCCGGTAAAAACGATGCGGTTTACCCAGGTGCATATTCAGTTTAAATAAACCAACGGTACTAATCATTACTATCGCTATCAGTAATGGCAGCAACACCCCGGGCTTTTGCAGCATGGCAAGAGAGTTAACTCCCAGCAGTGGCCCCGCAAGCAATAGCAGGAAAGCGCCGACTGTGGCTTGCGTGCACAAGGTGAAAATAACATGTGCGCTTTCGTGACTGGTGAGTAATTTACGCAGATTCCAGTGTTTAGTACGCCCCTGTTTTTCATCTACTACCGGTTTAAATTTGCCTTCTTTATCATCCCGATGATATTTTAAAGGCATGGCGTCAGTACGGGTCATTTCCCTGTGCGTTGAGCGGGTTTGCTGAAAGCGGATATTCGGATGAGTAATATCGGTAGTTGGAAAACCGGGGATTTCAGCTTTGGCCTGGATACGGTTTTCGGGAATATTTTCGATGACGCCAAAGTCCAGCGCATTGCCAAGACAGGCGGCGACACAAGCGGGCTTTAAGTTGACTTCAAGGCGATCGACACACATATTGCATTTTGACACCTCACCTTTTACCGGATCCAACTGCGGCGCATTATAAGGACAGACCCAGGTACAATAACCGCAACCGAAACAAATATCCGGATCTTGCAACACGGCGCCATATTCGGCAAATTTGGTATAGGCACGAGTAGGGCAGCCTGTTAGACAAACAGGATCATCACAATGATTACACGCCATCGAAATATTAAGGCGTTGATAATCAGGATACGTACCGCCCTCGACAAAGCCCACTGAACGGTAGGCAAGGTGGATCGGCACATCATTTTTTTCGCTACAGGCCGACTCGCAGGCATGACAACCGATGCAGTTATCGGCATTAAAATAGAAGCCGTGCTGTTTGTAACGATTGGGGTTTTCACCAATGGCGGTATCACCGTTAATGTTCAGGCTTTTATCTCTCAGCTCGCTGGCCGGGTCGGTCAGTTCGATGTTTTGACCGTAGCGATTCCGGGCTTTCGTTTCCGGGTCATTGAGAAAAGCGTATTTGGGTTCGTCGTTGCGTACTTCAAACATAATAAATTCCTGCGTAGGTTGGGCTGGGCGATAGCCGTAACCCGGCGTTTGTGGCTTCGATTTGTAGGGGTGAGCTTAGCTAACCCGACTTACAATGCTTCAATATTCCCGTGACTCTTTGTTCAACTGAGCAGCCAGGTGCTGATCAACATGTTCAATTTTTACGGCTGATTGTTTAAAAGCCGGCTGTCTGGAATGGGGGTCCAATAACCCCAGCGTTAGCCGATTAACGCAATCAAAAAAATGAAAGGGAATAAACACCATGTTTCTCGGTACACGCTGCGTCAACATCACCATAACAACCGCATCGCCCCGGCGTGATATGACCCGTACATAAGACTGGTGCAGAATACCCAGCTCTTCGGCAGCATCGGGATTCATTTCCATAAAGGGGATTGGGCTGAATTTATTGTTATTACCTATCTTTCCGGTTTTTGTCCGGGTATGCCAGTGTTCCACCAGACGGCCGGAATTCAGCCAGAACGGGAATTGCTCATCCGGCACTTCGTTATTATTGATAAAGGGGAGTGGAATCAATCGGGCTCTGCCATCCTTGAAGCAGAATGTAGCGGGCTTTGTGTATAGGCGCTGATCGCCATTGGCGTCCTGTTTGGCCTGTGCTTCAGTATAAGGCCACTGAATACCACGTTTTTGTTCAATCAGATCATGCGTCATGCCGGAAATGTCCAGTAAACGTCCTTTCGAAAGCGCCTTCATTTCTTCAAACACTTGTTCCGGCTGGTCGGGAAACCTGATTTTTTGGCCTTGCTCAAAGCGTTTTGCCAGCTCGCTAAAAATTTGCATATCCGATTTTGAATCGGCATAAGGTTGCCGTGCCTGGCGAGTCAGATTGACGCGGCGCTCGGTATTGGTAAAAACACCTTCTTTTTCGGCCCAGGTTGCCCCCGGCAAATAAATATGCGCGTATTGTGTAGTTTCCACATCAACATAGGAATCCTGCACCACCAGACATTCCAGTTTTTCCAGTGTTTTGCGAATACGCGCCGTATTTGCCATCGAGGTCATCGGGTTGGTAGCAACCAGCCATAAGCCTTTAATTTCGCCCGTTTCTATCGCCGGGAAAATATCCGTTTCCGTCAAACCGCGCTGCTTGGGGAAAAATTCGGGATCGATGCCCCAGAATTGAGCGATTTCATCGCGTTCTTCCGCTTTTTCCAACTGTCTATAACCCGGCAAACCCGAACAGGAAGACCATTCCCGTGTACCCATCGCATTGCATTGTCCGGTAATCGATAAACTGGTGCCGCCCGGTTTGCCGATATTGCCGGTAACAAGGTTCAGGTTATTAATGCCAACCACACCATCGGAACCGTGAGTGCTTTGGTTTATGCCCATCGTCCAGATGCTCATCGCTTTACCGGCTTTAGCATAAAGACGGGCTACGGTGCGAATAGTATCTTCATCGATGCCGCAAATTTTGGCAGCCGTGCAGGGATCATAGTTTTGGACTTCTTTTGACAATTCGTCAAAACCATTGGTGTTTGCATTGATATAGTCACGATCTTCCAGCCCTTCATTCAGAATCACATGTATCAGCGCATTTTGCAGAACCACATCGGTGCCCGGTGTGATAGCTAAATGTATATCTGCATTCTGCGCAAAAATAGTGACGCGTGGATCAACCACAATCAACGGAAACCGCCTCTTTTCCTGCGCATCTTTTAAGCGCCAGTAAATAATCGGATGCTGTTCGGGTAGATTTGAACCCCATGCGATCAGACAATCGGTATGCTCGAAATCTTCATAGCAACCTGGCGGCCCGTCCGAGCCAAAAGAGCGTTTATAACCCGATACGGCTGAAGCCATACATAACGTCGTATTGCCGTCGTAGTTGTTAGTGCCGATCACGCCCCGAACCAGTTTACCCAGGGTATAGAATTCTTCGGTAAAAATTTGCCCTGTCGAAACAATGGCAAACGAATCCCGCCCATAGGTAGCCTGAATACGCTTGATTTCAGCCGCCATTTTATCCAGAGCAGAATCCCAGTTTGAAGCCTGGTAAGGGTTGTGAATTTTGTCGCGTACCAGCGGCGTTTTACCTCGTCCAGCCGTTTCAAAAACTTCATATTCAAAAATCCCTTTGAGGCAGAGTTTGCCTCTATTCACGTCAGCACCGCCTACGCCCCGTGAAGCAACAGGTTTACCAGCGGCATTGATACCGACTTCGATAGAACAACCGGTTGAACAATAGCCGCAGGTTGAATAAGTCCATTTAACAACGCCTTTGTCAGCCATTTTGATTGGATTTTTTTTGTTACGTCCAAATAGCATAGTGTGTTATTAGTTTTGATTTTGTTTTTAGGTTGATTGGGGTTTTTAACCCCGTCAATAATGTTGCAAAAGTTGTCGCCTTAAACTTTATTTGGGTATACTCAACTCCGTCCTGCATGATGGGTTTCGGCTAGCGCCTCTATTCATCCTGCCAAGCTCCCTATAAATTAATCAGGTAACATAATTGTGCCTTGGGCAAACATTACCGCTTCACCACCTACTCGTAGCGCTAATTGCTCTTGACCTTTATGATCCATTTCCAGATTCAATACACTGCGCCTTGAGTATGCATCGCCTCTGTCAACGGCAAAGGTATATGTGCCTTTTCGGGTATGTTCAAATGAACACAGGTACGATGCAAAGGCCGGCATGGCGCTACCTATGGGCGGATCTTCGTGTATACCTATACGGGGACCGAGTAGCCGTGCATTAAAATCCGAATCAACAAACGGCGTTTTCGGTGCAAACAATAAAATTTCCAGTGCCGCTGTTTGTGGCGCGATGGATTGACTCCAGGCAGCATAATTAAATATGGCTTTTCTAACTGTTTCATAGCTC
Source organism: Methylococcales bacterium (assembly GCA_028714175.1). Taxonomy (GTDB): domain Bacteria; phylum Pseudomonadota; class Gammaproteobacteria; order Methylococcales; family Methylomonadaceae; genus JAGXGJ01. The sequence goes on along the minus strand of JAQTMV010000034.1, from coordinate 18,427 downwards.
CAGACCGGTACTATCAGATAGGGGACTCCACAGGACACCAGGCGAGGTGAGTATTTCTTGTGATCGAGTTCCGATTGCTGGATGGATAAGAAACTGGCCAGCTCTTCATCAGTAGGCGCAAACCTGTCAACTATGGATGAAACTTTACGACTAAACTGAACAAAAACGGGTTTTCCCTGGTTTGCAGTAATATTGACATCAATCGGCCCTACGTTCTGCTCAAATATCACAGGCGTAATCGCTTCCGTTAATTTAATATCACCACAGCTGCCCAACACATACGCGGTCGCTATAATGGGATGCCCTGCAAAATCTATTTCACCCAGTGGTGAAAAAATACGCATCTTTCGTGTTGTACTTTCACTATAGGGGTGAAAAACAAATACCGTTGCCGTTAAATTCAACTCTCTGGCAAGAAGTCGCATGTGTTCATTGCTCATGCCATCCGCATTAGGAAAAACCGCGATTTGGGCGCCATTAAAAATCTGCCTGGTGAAAACATCAGCAATATAATAGTTATAATTCATAATCCTGCTCTGTAATGCTGACCTGGACGCTGCCGTTTTCTATACGAATGGCATAAGCGGGTATTTTTACCGTTTCATCTTCAAGACAGACACCCGTTTGCAGATTGAAATGCTGTTTATATAAAGGCGAAGCTACTACAGGTTGACCTTTAATGTCGCCGATGACACCGCGTGATAATACATTCGCATTACCAAAAGGATCGTAATTGTTAAGCGCATAGACGGCGGACTCCCTGGGCATATAAAAAATAGCCACCTGCTGACCGTTAACCAGGGCGCAAACCCCGGAATCAGGTTGTAAATCATCAACACTGCAAACATCTATCCACTGCGCCATTTACGCCACCTCGAGCATCTTGAAATGCTTGCGTTCCTCTTCATCGGCGGGGCGGATTTGTCCACGTTCTTCCACAAACACCACATTATCATCCGGTTGGTCACTGTTGATGAAATGGCGGAAACGTTTCAATTTAGATTCATCTTCAATAGTGGTTTTCCATTCACAGTGATAGGTATCAATGACATGCTGCATTTGTTGTTCCAGTTGCTCACACAACCCAAGTTTGTCATCAATGATTACTGACTTCAGATAATCGAGGCCGCCTTCCATGTTTTCCATCCATACTGCCGTGCGTTGCAAACGGTCGGCAGTGCGTACATAGAAACTTAAGAAACGGTCGATATATTTAATCAGGGTTTCTTTATCCAGGCTGGTGGCGAATAAATCCGCGTGACGTGGCTTCATGCCGCCATTGCCGCAGACATATAAATTCCAGCCGGTTTCTGTTGCTATAACACCGACATCTTTACCCTGTGCTTCGGCACATTCACGCGTACAGCCGGAAACGGCGAATTTTAACTTATGCGGTGAACGCAGACCTTTGTAGCGATTTTCAAGTTCCACAGCCAGGCCGACACTGTCATCGATACCATAGCGACACCAGGTGCTGCCGACGCAGGATTTAACCGTGCGCAGTGATTTGCCGTAGGCGTGACCGGATTCAAAGCCGGCATCGATGAGTTCTTTCCAGATATGTGGCAATTGATCTACTCTGGCACCAAATAGATCCACCCGCTGCCCACCGGTAATCTTCGTATAAAGCTTGTATTTCTTGCCTACCTGGCCCAGAGCAATCAGCATATCGGGGCTGATTTCACCGCCTGTGATACGTGGCACGATTGAATAGGTTCCGTCCTTCTGCATATTGGCTAAAAAGGTATCGTTGGTGTCCTGTAGGCCTAAATGTTCTGATTTCAATATATAGTCATTCCAGTAAGAGGCCAGAATAGAACCGACTGCTGGCTTACAAATCTCGCAACCTCTGCCTTTACCATGCTTTTCCAGTAACACATCAAAGGTTCTGATCTCTTCTACCATAATCAGGTTATACAAATCCTGCCGGGTATAGGCAAAATGCTCACAAATGTCGGTATTCACTTCAAAGCCATGTTTTGCCAGCTCCGAGTTCATGACTGACTTTAACAAGGGCGCACAGCCGCCACAACCTGTTGATGCTTTGGTTTCCGCTTTTAACGCGCCGATAGTGGAGCAACCCGCTTCGATCGCCTTACATACGGCGCCTTTAGTGACATCATAACAAGAACAGATTTGGGCCGACATCGGTAAAGCATCCGGGCCTAAACCGACTGATTCGTCGGAACGAGGGGGTAAAATCAGCGCATCAGGATTTTCAGGCAGTTCAATACCGTTTAAGCAGTATTGCAATAAGGTGCCGTAACCGGAAACGTCACCCACTAATACGGCCCCCAGTAACTGTTTTTTATCCTGACTGACAACCAGGCGTTTATAGACTTCGCTGGCGCCATTTTGATAGGTATAAACCAATGCTCCCTGCGATTTAGCATGAGCATCACCGATACTGGCGACATCAACACCCATCAGTTTCAATTTTGTACTCATATCAGCGCCGGTAAAGCTGGCTACCTTGCCTGCCAGATCTGCAACAACAGTGCGTGCCATTGCATAACCAGGGGCGACCAGGCCATATATCATACCATTCCAGAGCGCACATTCACCAATCGCATAAATATCAGGGTCTGAGGTAAGACATTGATTATTAATAACGATACCGCCACGCGGACCCACGTCAAGGGAGCAATCACGGGCAATATCATCACGCGGACGAATGCCTGCCGAGAATAATACAATGTCCGTTTCCAGTTCTTCGCCATCGGCAAAGCACATTTTATTGACACACTGCTCACCATCGGTAATAAGGCTGGTGTTTTTGCCTGTATGCACAGTTACACCCAACGCTTCAATCTTGCGTCTTAACATGGCGCCGCCGGCTTCATCCAGCTGCACCGCCATCAAGCGCGGGGCAAACTCTACGACGTGCGTTTGCAAACCCAAATCTTTTAACGCCTTAGCGGCTTCCAACCCTAATAAGCCACCGCCAACAACCACACCAACTTTGCCCGATTTGGCAGCCGTTTGCATGGCTACAAGGTCTTCAATAGTACGATAGACCAAACAATTCGCCCGGTCATGTCCCGGCACAGGTGGTACAAACGGATAAGAGCCTGTCGCTAAAACCAGTTTGTCATAATGAATCATTACGCCTTTTTCAGAAACCACGGATTTAGAATGGCGGTAAATTTTATTGGCTTTATCACCGAGGTGAACAGTAATGTCATTTTGCTCAAAAAAACCAGGTTCAACCAGAGACAGATCATCAGCCGTTTTACCGGAGAAAAACTCGGAAAGATGGACTCGGTCATAGGCGGCCCTGGGTTCTTCGCAAAAAGCCACTATTTTATAGTTTTTATTAATGCCGTTTGCGACAAGGCTAGCCAGAAAATTCTGTCCAACCATACCATTACCAATGACGACTAATGTTTGTTTTGTGCCCATGTCCAACCCCAATTAACTGCGTTAATGCTAATCAATATATTATTGCAAATCCCATGCCATAAATAATAACCATCTGATTTTAAAAATCTCCTTAATTGCAAGCATAAAAAAAATTGGACTTATTATGTCTAAAATGGTGCGTAGATAACTATTTTGGTGCAATCGAATAAAAAAATAAAGCATAACTGCTAAAATATAAAAGCCATATAAAATTTATGGTAAAAAATGATTAGGACGATTTCGTATGCGTTGGTGCATAAATCCGCTAAATTTGGCATAGTATAAGACCCGATAAGCCTGAAATGAGCAGAACATGTCGAATCCCACGTTACCTGAACGCCAAGCGTCTAAAGCTAAAGATAAGTATCTAGTTCCATCAGTTTATTTAAGCACCAACGCCAAATCCAATTCGTATTCATATCTGATGAACTTGCGTACCAGCTTGCAGTATTTTGGTTATTCTCAAGTCAACGGTACAAATATTGATGCTCAATTCAATAACACCTTCATGGTGAACGGTTGGCTGGCGTTCTAACACAACTGCTTCAGCCAGGCTAATTCGGTTATCGTATAAAGTGCGAGCAAAGCCACTTTTTTGCCTTGCCCGCCACCGCCTTCAGAAAAATTAACAATCACACTTTTCCATAGCTTGTTCAGGAATTATTATGGTCAAAGAACGTTATACCCGCTTTAAAGACATTTCCGTCAGCGAAAGAATTTTAAATACCGTGTTCCTGCTCACGATAGGACTCGGTTATCTGGCAGCTCTTGCTAATATGTATTACACCCATCAGGGTCTTGACGGTAAAGCCGGACTTTCGGTTGAAGATGTCGTCATCAGTTATCATGGGTCAAACAATCAAACGCGTTTAGGTACGGCAATTAATGGGATTATGAGATCCAACCTGAGATATATGAGTGACAAAGATGTCATCCTGCAATGGATACAACATGGTGCCGACGAACCGGAATATAATGAAAAAATTGCCCCGATATTAAATCGTGACTGTGTTATATGCCATACTCCAAGCGTTAACCCTTCTTTGCCTGATTTAACTCATTACGCGACTGTATTCGAGGTCGCACATGCAGGCGGCGCAACGATACCTACTTTAGTTCGTGTATCACATATTCATTTATTCGGCATTGCCTTTATTCTATTTTTTATCGGCAAAATCTTTTTACTTTGTGACCTCAATGTTTACGTAAAAAGAGTGGCGGTAGTGATTCCGTTTGCTGCAATGCTATTGGATGTCGTGTCATGGTTTATTACCAAGGAGATTTCCTCATTCGCTTACGTGGTGATTTTCAGTGGGGCATTAATGGGGCTTTCCATGGGCTTGCAAATCTTGCTTAGCATTTATCAGATGTGGTTTTATTCCAGGAAAATAACCGACAGTTGAATTTGTAATAGGGAGAGCCTGATTAATTACCGTAAAAGTATATCAACCAGTGTGGTGTCTTACGCGTTAGTTCTCCATGATCGATATTATCGGCGTTTGTATTAAGCTGATCGTGCGGCCGATGTGCATGGCTTGGTTTTCCTTACAGTGCATTAAACTCGATATTCTCAACGCCATTTAACACCAGAAAATGTTTGCCTTTGGCTCTGGATATCAGCGTTACCCCCGATTGCCTCGCCATATCCAGGCCCATTTGCGTTGCGCCTGAACGCGATAATAAAACCGGAATACCCATTTGCGATACCTTGATGACCATTTCTGATGTCAATCGTCCTGTCGTGTAAAAAATCTTGTTTTCACCTGAAATAGCATTCAACCACATATAGCCTGCAATGGCATCGACGGCATTATGCCGGCCCACGTCTTCAACAAAAAAGTCAATGGTGCTGCCGCTACATAATGCACAGCCATGAACGGCGCCGGCTTTTTTATACACTTCATTATAGGCCCTTAGCGAATCGAGCATGCCATACAGCGTCGACTGTTTAATTGAGCTTTCAGGTACTCTGATATTTTTTAATTTCTCCAGCAGCCGGCCAAATACCGTACCCTGCCCACACCCTGTGGTAACTGTGCGCTGTGCCATCGCCTCGGAAAAATCACTGTGCTTATGACGGGTTACAACCGCAACCGCTTCGGTTTCCCAATCGACCTGAACCGCCTGGATGTCATGGATGTCATCAAAAAAGCCCTGATTTTTCAAATAACCCAGCGTCAGCATTTCAGGATGAGTTCCCATCGTCATTAACGTGACAATTTCCTGTTTATCAACATAAATGGTTAAGGCCCGTTCTCCCACCAATTCGATATCTCTGGGTTCTCTCCGCTCATCTATCGCAATGGCCGGTTTGGAAAAACTCAAACCGGCATCGGACATTTCCGGTTTATAGGTTCTATTCATCAACTTTGGCCTCAAGATCGGATAATTCTGTCATCGTATTGATGTTAATAAATATTTCCGGCTCGCTGCTGAAATCTGCTTTCACCATTTTCAGCTGTTCCAGCCAGCGGTCAATTTTACGTTGACCACTGTCCAGATAGTCTTGCAAGCTGGCTCTCAGCGATGTCTTTATCGCTAAAAAAACCGGATGCAAGCGTTCTCCGTCAAAGGCGACGGCAACATCCGCATCATGTTCAGCGCGCGTCAATAACAATTTTTGCAAATGTTCAGCTTTGATTAACGGCGAATCGCAAGGCATGACAACCAGCACATCTGCATCTGTATTGATCATTGCAGTCAATAAGCCCGCCAAAGGCCCGTCAAAACTGTCGGTCTGATCGGCAACAACCGGCAAGCCGAATTGCTGATAGTGTTCTCTGTTGCGATTGGCATTAATAAGCGACTGGTCGGCAACTGCGGCCAGTGCGGCTATCGCATAACTGACCAGCGGGCGGCCTTTATAATTTATCAGGCCTTTATCCTGATTATTCATACGCCGGGCCAGTCCGCCCGCAAGAATCACACCTGTTACTTTTGATTGACTGTTCATAATGCCGGGTTTTGTTTGTCTTTTCTATTGGCCAAAACGATTTGTTAAGCTGCAAAGGGTTATAATTAAAATTTAGGATGCGAGAATATTTACTGCAAACGTAAGCGGACTGATCAGAATATATTTTCGCAATACTCACATCATAATCTGAATGTGGTCAGCCATCATCACGGCTCTTTATCTTTAACTGCCTGGATTGACAATAGGGCATTAAATCACTTTTCAGTTAAAATAAACCTATCTTTGCCAATGACCAAACCGTATCCTTCGCTCCTTTTGCCGAGCATGTCTTCTCACTTTCTGATTTATGGGATTAAGAGTATCACCAATGAAAAATAAATACACATCATTCATTTTAAGCCTTTGCTTGTGTGCGGCGATGACCGGCTGTACAACGGCACCTGAAAAAACAGTTGAGCAAGTCCCCGTTGAGCCAACACCGCTGGTCAACGATTACCCTACAAGGGACCGCGTTGAATATGTTTTAAACTGCGTTGCCCAACATGGTGGTCTGACCTATATCACGCAATACGCTTGCGGTTGTAAAATTGATAAAATCGCTGAAAAATTGACGTTTCATGAATATGAAGCGGCAAAAACATTTACTTATTTAAGTAAAGGACAGACAGGGGATGCGGGAGCAGTTTTCCGCGATCCCGCACAGTCCAAGGATTTGAGAACACGGCTTAAAGCAGCGGAAGCTTATGCAGAAAAAAGCTGTTTTGTAAAATAGGGATCTGAAGGGACTGTAGCTAGAGATTTATACGCATTGCGCGGATAAATCTGCACCTGCAGCGATATTTCAATACACCGGATTTATTTTTTGATCAGCTTACGTACAAAATTGTACAGCTTACGCGCAAAATCAATAATTGGGCGACGCTTGACTACTACCGTATAACCCGCAATCCCCATCACTAATCCATAAAACAATTTGCCTATGGCTGATGAATCTTGTTGCTGCTGGGCTGCTTTTATTGCAGTTTCCGACGCTTTTATGGTTACAGTTTGCACGGCTACCTTGGATGGCTTAACTTCTGCCTGCAGGTCCGGCAAACCTAGGCTTCGGAAGGTGTCATAATCTTGCCAGATAGGATATTTTCCTTTCCATAAAGTCTTGGTGAAATAAGGTGCGAGACTCATGCCGTGTGATAAAGGAATGCCTTTGTCATCAAGATAGCCTTTGTAAACGACCAGGCTAATATCGCCGCCTTCACCATGCCCATTGGTCGTAAACGATTTTTCAACGTGGTCATGGAACATCCAGATACCTTGGCCAAAGCTGTTTAAACCATCATCGACGCCGCTCAATTCCAGATCAATACGCTGCGCAGGCACCATTCCGTGTACATCACGCTGAATGTATGAGGCGGGGCCATTATCGACGCCATCGTAATGAGTAATAGTGGGTTTATGTCCATGGACATGTAGTGCGAATGCTTCTGTGTGACCATTCAAAACACGCAGTTTGACTTTCTGATTTTCTTCCATATAAATCAACGATTCCCTTAAGGTATAAGGGAAGGAACGGCCATTGAGCATAAAATAATCATCAGTGGCTTCAGTGGTGTCATATTCCATGTTCATGTGTTTTGCGATCAGACGCGGATCATTGGCTGATCGCGCAACGACTTCATGAAGTTCCTTATCCGCTGATTCATAATGCAAATCATATTCCCGGGCATATTTTTCAAGAACGGCTACGGAAGGGTGACGAACCTGACCGGCGCCGACATTAAGCGTTTGCGGCCAATTGTTGGGACGATTTTCCTCAACCACGAAAATACCCTGCAGGCCCATTGGGATATGGGTATGCGGTTGCACATGGCAATGGTAATACATGGTGCCGGCCTGGCGTGGCTTGATGACATAGGTTTTGCTTTGGCCCGGCATGGTATCCATGTTGCTGGTTTGCGCCACGCCTTCATTGCCGGCACCGCTCATATCCATAAAGGGATGGTCAACTCCGTGCAAGTGTATCGAATGCGGCAAATAATGCGTGTTTTCCAGGACTAGCCAAACCACATCATCCTGTTCGACGCGAATTGTCGGAGACGGTGCACGCAACAACGGATTTGCTTCCAGCTCGTAAAGGCTTTTGGTTGACATATCCCGGGTTTTGGGGGCAAAAACCCAGAAAGTCGGTCTTATGCCGGGGGCAATATCAAATGTGGTCGTTGGCTCTTTTATGTCGGGCGAATGACCGTTGAGCTCGACAACTTCAAGCTTAATAATAATTTTATCGGGGTCGCCGTCACCGTCAAGATCGTCTGACATGGTAATGGCATCGGCGGCCAGTTGCGTTGACATCAATGTTTCCATTGAAACTCCGTTCGTGCCCTTAACAAAAGCGGCAATGTCAGCCGGATTGTCAGGGTTACAGAGTTTTGATTCTTGTATGGTTACCCCGTCAATGACTTGTTCCTTGCGCCATTCCGGATCAGTAAACTCAGAACAGACTTCTTCTACCGGCCCCAAATCAACCTTGGCTGTAGGAGGTAAATCAGTGGCAGCCTGACTCCAGGAATGTATAAGGAGCAGCGCTGCGCCCACGGTAAAGGTAATAATTTTTTTACGCATACAACGACCTCAGAAAAACACTCGCTATTTAAGAATAAAACGCTGCCAATAAACGGTAGAGTAACCATATAGTTTATTTTAACCGAATAGTGCAGCCAAGTCTTTTTTGGCTAGTGATAAAGTAAAGAATAATATTCTTACCTATTAGCTAATGCTTATAGAGGCCAATAATACTCATAAAGTTCACCTGATAAAATATAAAAATTTATTGCATTGCCCTGAAAAAATAAGTCCGTTACCACTACGAAAAATTGCCGTAACGGCGGAGGAAGCGGGCAAATAATTAGTTTTTTGCTTCTGAAAATTGGGTGTGTGCTTGTGCGCCTAAGCACTGGTTTAATTAGGCAATACTTTACCAATGCAAGCAGTTTTGAGACTATAAGCCATGAACTGGTTCCGAAAGATACTCAAACCTGGTTCTCGAAAATCTACTGGATGAACCCCCAATTCCTGTTACCCTGACTTTCTGGGTAATTAAATACTGAAAGAATAATCATCATTGTGCAAAATCAATCTCCACACTATTTAGTCGGTATCGATCTGGGTACAACTCATACGGCCGTCGCTTACGCCATAGCCGGGGAAACAACGCCGGAAATACAGATATTTCAAATCGAGCAGCTGATTGCGCCAGGACAAGTGGCGGCGAGGCCTTTATTGCCATCGGTACGTTATCATCCAGCAATAAATGAACTATCAGAGGCTGATGTTGCATTCCCAAGCTACGGCATGGAAACCCTGTCATCGGGTGAATCCGCTGTCATAGGTGAAGCTGCACGCTTGTTAGGCGCCAAGACCAAAGGCCGGTTTGTTACCAGCGCTAAAAGCTGGCTTTCACATCCTTCGGTAGATCACAGTGCCGAGATACTCCCGTGGGGCAGTAGTGCTGACATCAGCAAGGTCTCGCCCATCGATGCCAGCGCCAGTTATCTGGCGCATATTCGCACGGTATGGGGTCATAAATTCCCTGCTGCGCCATTGGAGCAGCAGGATATTGTCATTACTGTTCCCGCTTCCTTTGATGAGGCTGCACGCTCACTGACATTGGAAGCGGCGCGAATTGCAGGGCTTACGCATGTCCGGTTGCTTGAAGAACCCCAGGCGGTCTGTTACGACTGGTTAAGGCGTAATGCCGGAAATATTAAACTGGCACTGGCCAATGTGCATTTATTGCTGGTTTGTGATGTAGGCGGTGGCACAACTGATTTAACACTGATTAAAGTGGAACAGCGTGAACACGAACCTAAACTGACCCGTATTGGTGTCGGTGATCATTTAATGCTCGGCGGCGATAATATTGATCTCGCGTTGGCGCATTTGGCGGAAAGCCACTTGACTGATGGCGAAAAACGTTTATCTGCTGCCGACTTATCGCAACTGATTGAGCAATGCCGGCTTGCCAAAGAACGCCTGCTGGCTGAGGATGCCCCGGAACATACCACTGTTACCTTGCTGGGCGGCGGTTCCAGGCTTATAGGCAGCTCTCGTTCAGTGGTACTGACACGCGAAGAAGTTCGAAGTATTGCGCTGGATGGGTTTTTTCCGTTATCAAGACTGGATGAATTGCCTGACAGAAAACGCAGCGGCGTCGTCGAGTTCGGGCTTCCTTATGCCGCAGAACCTGCAGTAAGCAAGCATATTGCCGCGTTTTTAAAGTTGCATGCCGCAGCTTCGGCTGAGGCATTAAATGGTGTGGGTAGGGTGCCCGATGCGCTTCTGCTTAACGGCGGTGTGTTCCGTAGTCAACCCATCACCCAAAGGCTGGTGAACCTGCTTAACTCATGGAGTGCCAGGCCTCCTGTCCTGCTTGAAAATAAACACCCTGAACTCGCCGTTGCTTTTGGCGCTGTAAGTTATGCCATCGCCCGGCGGGATAAAAAACTGAAAATTGGCGGCGGTGCGGCACGAAGCTATTTTCTGCTGATCGATACCGATAATTCGAAAAAGCAGCAAGGTATCTGTATTTTGCCCAGAGGCAGTGAAGAAGGTGATGAAGTCATCCTGAAGGATCGGCATTTTGCCTTGCGCTTGGGCACGCCGGTACGTTTTCACCTCGCCTCAACGACAGGTGATGCCGAATTTAAACCCGGCGATATCACCGAAATAACGGATGAGTTTCATTCCTTGCCACCGCTGGCGGTGGCTTTTGAAGGCGATGAGACGAAGCCGAATGCCGAGGCAATAGTTCAGTTGGCCGTCACGCAAACGGAAGTGGGTACACTTAAAATCCAATGCGTTTCCGTTGAAAACAGCGATCAACGCTGGGATGTTGAATTTCAAATCAGAAAGAAAGGCAGCGCGGGATTGCCAATGGATGCAACATTGCCTCCCCAATTTAATGGCGCCATAGCAATGATACAAGGCATTTTTGGATCCAAATCCAAACAGATAGATCCTAAAGCCGTAAAAAATCTGCGCGCTGATCTGGAAAAGCAGTTGGGTTCTGCGCGCACTGAATGGGAAACACCGTTATTAAGGGCGATGTTTGCCATATTACTGGAGGGATCGAAATATCATCGCCGCTCAGAGAACCATGAAAGAGTCTGGTTGAGTCTGACCGGGTTTTGTTTGCGCCCCGGTTTTGGTTATCCGCTGGATGACTGGCGCGTAGAACAACTCTGGAAAATCTACCCGCAAGGCATACAGTTTGTTAATGAAACCCAAAACTGGACGGAATGGTGGACGCTGTGGCGGCGTATCGCGGGTGGTTTGAGTGCAATAGCGCAGGAACAAATTTTTGCTGATATCGCCAGGTTTATAAATCCCGCAGCCGCAAGGCAACCCGGCGTTGCCAGGCAAATCAAAAATCGCGGTTATGATGATATCGTGCGTCTTGCTGCCGTCTTGGAACGGCTGCCTGTCGATAAAAAAATACAACTGGGCGAGTGGCTGTTAAAACGCCTGCAAAAAGCCAGTGAACCCAGCCAGACCTGGTGGGCTGTCGGGCGTGTCGGTGCGCGTATACCATTTCATGGCAGTAGCCATAATGTCATTCCTGCCGATATTGTTTGCGAATGGCTGGCTCAGATTTTGACCGAAGATTGGAAGAAAACGCCGCATGCCGGTTTTGCCGCCACGCTGATTGCCCGTATGAGTGGTGATCGAGCGCGGGACATTGATGAATCAATGCGCCAGCAAATCATAGCAAAACTTAAACTCAGCAAAGCACCGTCATCCTGGATAGACATCGTCGATAAAGTCAGGGAACTGGATGAAAAAGAAGAAAAACAGATTTTTGGTGAAGCACTCCCGCCAGGATTAAAATTAATTAATAACGTTTAAGGTAACTTGCAAAAAAGACACCGCCACAGATTCACAGATTAAACTTATTTATAATCTGTAAATCTGTGGCAACTTTAACAGGGGTATTTTTTACAAGTTCTAATGAGGGGACAACAATGAAATTAGTCAGTCTAGTCATGATTGCAGGACTTATCCTGCTTTATTTTGTCGATGCAGCGTTAAAAATACAACTGATGAACTGGGAAATGTTGATTCACAGTGCGCTTAGATTCTTTACCGGTTTTATCCTCCTCGGAATCGGTGTGTTTTATGCTCACAAACTCAGGTTAAAGAGTGCCGTTTATCTTGTACTGGCTTTGATTTTGGCCGATGACATCATGGATTATTATAGACATGTTAACAGTTTCAACTTTGAAGTCCTGCTGCATAGTATTTATATGCTGTTATGGGGTTCCTTGATGGGATATGTAGTGATGAAATATTCGAAAGATAAAGCCGGTAATTAACAGGATTCACCGGTTTTGATCATTTCGTGCTTTCCTTAACCCGTCAATTGGGTAACGTTGTATTTCAGTCAACTGTTCGAAGATGTTAATAGCTTTCTCATCATTGGCTGGATTGAAAAAACCTGAACTAAACTGCTGCCCCCCCCCTTGCAATTCAGGTAAAAAATGAATTGCACTTATGAGCTGAATCTGTCCCACGGCAGTAATATTCATGATGGAATCTCTTTCTCTTTTTCTTTCTGTTGATCGGTAAAGCAATCTTTAATCAGGCACATGTAGTGCCGTCAGAGGCAGGAGAGTCCATGTCGTTCGTAGGCATTCATAACACAAGTAAAAATGTCACATTTCTAAGTGCTAAAAAGTCACAGAAATCGACGAGCAACAATGGCGAAAATATTGGCGAATTAGTCGTCAATTCATTTGATATTTCAAGGAGCCAATATGAACACTCATTTCTGCATTCGTACTGTCGCCGCAGCTATCCTTGGTGCCGGCCAACAGCAACACCCTCTCGCACATTTGCCGCGCCGCATCGCCGTCCTGCTGCTGCCGCTGGCAGCGGCTATCTCCTTCACCATCGCACCACCTGCCCAGGCCGCCATCATCGGCGCCGACGGCGGTATCACACTCTACATTTCCTACGACAACCTGGACGTTATCGGCGGCGCCAGCTGGAACGACATGATCACGCAGGTCAATAGCATGACAGGCGCCAGCTGCGACCCCACCAACGACGCCCGCGCCGCACAGGGAGCCCCCAACAGCCCCGGTTCATGCCTGGTGGGCGACACCTGCCTGGGCCGGGAAAAACTGGAGGGCGATATCCAAAATTACGCCGAATATATTTTCGAAGCTACCGAAGGTCGCCACTATTTGCGCCGCGTGTACCTGGCCGACAACGGCCGCGCCTGGACCGAAGCAGACATCCGCTGGAACGTGGGCAGCGGCGGCTCTGCTGCCCGCTATGGCTGGAACGTGCCGGGCGCAGCCCTGGGCCTCAACAGCAGCGCGCGCCGTTGCATCCACGATGTCGTGCACCACGAGTTCGGCCACTATTTCTATCACCTGCCAGACAAATATGCGCGTTCCGACGGCTACTACCAGGGCACCATCAGTGGTGGCGCCCAGTTCGCCGTGAGCGTGGACGTGGGCGACAACGAATCGGTGATGTCGGGCAACTTCCCGCACCGCTATTCCGACACCACCAATTCCAGCACCACCCTCACCTACACACCACCAGGCGATCCCCTCGTGTCGGGCCATTTGCTGACACCCGCCGTGCTGACCGATGCCGACCCCAACAACAACGGTCCTGACCGCGCCCACCACGGCTACACCCACCCGTTCGCGCAGGATGACTGGGCGCGCCTGCCCACCATTCATCCAGATCTCGTCGGTGCGCACACGGAAGGCAATTTCCCCGCGCCGGATCTGGCCATGATGCCGCCGGTGGATATTCGTTTCCTGGGCGAAGATGACCCCTTCCCCGGCACGATACTTTTGCTGGACCGCTCCGGCAGCATGGGCGTGCTGACCAATGGTGTGCCCGCCGTGCAATTTGTGCAGGAGGCCGGCATGTACCTGTACCACAGCTCGCAGGACGGCGACTGGGTGGGCACCCAGCGCTATAACGCCAGTGTCGACGTGCTGTTCGACTATGACGAATACGATCCGGCCAACCAGCTGCCGCTCGCCAGTTACGTCAATGCTGCGGGCCTGACCAACATCGCTGCCGCACTGGAAAGTGCCATCGACACGCTGATCGCCCAGCACGGCGCCGACGGCACCAACGGCGCGAAAATCGTGCTGATGTCCGATGGCAAGCAGACCACCGGCGCCAGCCTGTGGGATCAGGTGGATCGCGCGGTGGCACAGGGCATCCAAATTCACACCCTGAGTTTCGGTGATGCCGATGTTCCCACCATGGATGCGATCGCCACCGCCACCGACGGCGAAGTGATCGAGATGTCGGAAGTGGCGGACGCAGCGGAACTGAAGCACGGCATGGCACGGGAGCTGACTGAAATGCGCGGACTGACTCCGGTGCATTTCAAAAAGAGCCTACTCACCGTGACCGGCACTGAAGCGCGCATGCAATATCACGCAGGCAGTTTCGAATTGCCGCCGGGCAACCGCGCGTTGCAGTTCTATCTGTTCCTGCGCCAGGGCAACGCCGCCACACTGGATGTGGAACTGACTGCGCCCGATGGCACCGTGTATCTGGCCAATCCACAAAACGTTGCCAATAAGGGCCGCCTGAGCGGCTTGACCGTGAAGGCACCGATGAAGGGCCTGTGGAAATACCGCATCAAGGGCACCCTGAAAACCAAAGGCCTACTGCCCACCAACGATCACGCGGAAATCATTGCCAACGTGGGCAATCCGCAACTGGATGCCAATATAAACGTGGTGAAAGCAGGGCCCGCGTATCCCGGCCAGTACCGCATCATCGGCAACTTCTTCCATCGTTATCCGATTGGTTATGCCAACGCCATTGCCGATGTTTACATCGGGCTGAACAAAGTGGCTACCGTCACTCTGCTGGATAACGGCAAACCGGGCGTGGATGATCAGGCGCTGGATGGCATGTACTCTGCCCTGTTTGATCCGGCCAAATACGGTCTGTCGGACAAACGCCCGAAAGCACGGGTGGACGTGCGCTTCACCACCACCGCACAGTCACAACCGGCACCGGGGGCAGTGTATGAAATCGGTGCCAATCTGGAGGACCTGAAAGCAGATTACACTGCCAAGGCGAAATACATTTTCACCGCGTTCGCCAGCGACAACGTCACCTTCCGCGACAACAGTGCACAGCTGCCGAAAATCTACAGCACCAAACCGGCCAGCACCGTGCAAGTGAAACTGGGCAGCAGCGGCAAGCTCAGCGTGGTGGTGGACAATGCCTATCTGTCCCGTGCCAATCTGACCACCGCACTAGGCGCAGGCGTCACCGTCAAACTGCAAAGCCTGACACCTTCCTCAACCGGATTCCGCAGCACACTTGTGCTGGCGTATACGGTGAACAAGGACGCTGCGGCAGGCACCCGCGACCTTCAAATTCGCGACAACAAGGTGTTCCTGAACAGGGCGAAAATGCTGGAGGTTGTGAAATAGCGGCAAACCTGAAGCGCAGACAAGCAGAATGCTTGCGTGTGAAATTATTCTTGCCAGTTAGCAACTTAGCCTGATTGCCACGGACAAGGACGCGGCAATCAGGCGGTTGTGAGCAAGAAAGTAGCAAGTAGCCTCGATGTAACGCAGTGGAATCGAGGATAAACTGAACCTATTCCCTAGATTCCGTTACACTTCATCGAGGCTACTTGCTTTTATGATCATTGCATCTGTGACGAAAGCGACTATCACAAGCATTTGGATTACATCCACTACAATCCGGTCAAACATGGCTTGGTTTCCTCGCCCGGCGAATGGCCGCATAGCACTTTTGCTCGTTTCGTAGCGATTGGGTGGTATACAAGCAGCTTGGGCGATGTTTTGCCTCCCGATGTGGAAGACATGGAACACGAGTAGCATTGTAAACCAGAATAAGTCTTTTTGAGCGCAAGCGAGAACAAGCGTTTCCGGCATACCGTAAGATATTGCCGGAAACGCCACCTCGCGCTATGCTTGGGTGGCCTTATTCCGGCCTACACCATTTCGTATCTACACTGTTTTGAGGGCATCCGGTGAGCAATTATCGACGCGTGTATATTCCCGGCGGAACGTATTTCTTTTCACGCGAGACGGGGTTTGTAACCCGTAAGCCGGATTGTTGTGTTCAAAATCCTAATGAGTCAAGTTCGTCCAACAATTGCAACGCCCGCTTGGGGTTACCGCGCAGTTGGGCAGCCACGAAACGCTGCTTCGCTTCTTCTTCCGCCAATGCTTGGGTGGAAAGTTCAAACATTAGCTTGTTCAGGCTGATGTCGCGCTCCCTGGCGATGTTTTTGAGCCTTTCCGCCATATCGTCGGGTAAGCGGATGGATAAGGTTGTCATGATCTTAGTAACCTCAATATCTGTTCCGGTGTAATGACTTCATAACCCAAGCGCTTAAGCTCGGCATGGGCAAAGTCCGACACATTATTGGTGATGATATAGGCAGCACGAGCAGCAATTGCCAGTTCCACCAAATGGTTATCTGCTTCGTCCTTTAAATTGGGCCGCCACAGGTAGCGTGCATCAATTGCTGTGCAGACTTGTGCGAAACCGTCCAGAAACTCCAACAGAGATAAGGATGTCTGCTGACAGAGTGCCTGTATATTCTCCCGATTCAGTAAGTCCTCATACTCAAGGTAGAGTGCATTGCCAACGAACGGCTGCAAGTCACCCTGAAGGCAACGACGGAGAACTTCCCGGTTTGGCCCTTTACCGCCGATCAATCCGGCGACCAGAACATTAGTATCGACTACAACCCTAATCGTCACGCAAAACTGCCATCATATATGCACACAAATAAATTGTATCATAGAAAATGGTAAAAACTTTGCTGTTGATTTTCTAACCCCCTTAAGGCAAAACCGGTCATCATGGATTCCTCCAGATGTGAAACCGGGTTGTAGCGCGTGTATAAGCGAAGCGTCATACACCGGATTTGCATCATTCCCCCGCTCCAGCAAGTAGCCTCGATGTAACGCAGTGGTGCTACTGGCATGGTAGTCAGCTAGCTGATGAAAGTTCAGCCTTTGCCCTGTGAGAAGGGAAAAAGTAGGCGAAAGCAAGGGTGTCCAAAGAAACTCTGAGTAGCTACCCAACAGGGAAACACGGTTACTTTGAGCCAATGCGGAATCTGAAGGAAGCTGTAGCCGAATGGGTCACCTAAACGCAAGTGAACCTTCGTAAGGCGGCAACAGGGGGGTAAGGTGCCCGCAACCACCGAAGCCCAATATTCTCACCGTAACTTGTTGTTGTATTGAAGGTAGGTGGATCGAGAAAGAGGTGACTACCTTACCCAGTGAAGGGCCGTCGGTTTGGGTCGTTGTAACTGCGACACCTTAAGCCCTAAGCGCAACAGTAATGTTGACGTTATGAACCGAAGGTCTACAGATGAAGCCGTAGTAACCGTAAAGTTCAGTGCCGATGAATTCATGGTGACATGGAGGAGGGCAAAACATCGAAGAGGAACCCAGACTCTTTGAAAACCTTTGCTCGACCTTTTATTTGGGCGTAGGCTTTGAATTGGTCAGAAGAAACCGAGAGGCGCACCCGGCATTGACGGCGTGAGCATTCAGGACTCCTTGCCGGTCTGCACTTCTTTTACATAACCGGCCCTGATGACAAAATCGCCAAAGTGCTCGCCAGGGTTCCGCTCACGGGCATACTGGTGAAGCATGGGGGTTAATTCGGCAAGAATCTGTTCTTCGTTGATATTCTCCCGGTACAGTTTATTCAGGCGTTGACCATGGAATCCTGCGCCCAGATACAGGTTGTACTTGCCCGGTGCTTTGCCGATAAAGCCGATTTCCCCAAGCGGTGAACGCGCGCAGCCGTTCGGACAACCGGTCATACGAATCAGGATCGGATCATGTTCAAGCCCGGCGGCTTTGATGACGACATCAAGCTTATCCAGCAACGCTGGCAAATACCGTTCGCTTTCGGCCATTGCCAACCCGCAGGTAGGAAAAGCCACACAGGCCATAGCATTCAACCGTAATCCGGTCTGCTGCCGGGAGTCTGTCAATCGGTATTTTTCAAGCAGGGCGTCAATGACCGGTTTCTTTTTGGGGCTCACCCTGCCGATGATCA
>JAQTMV010000033.1 GCA_028714175.1 Methylococcales bacterium | reverse complement strand
GCAAAACCATCGTCTAAATGACTGACCTAGACGATATTTTTCAAAGTGTAGTGCCACACGAAGATTTTTTATAACACAAGTTATTGTTTCTAAATGGATATTAATTGTGCGTGTTAAATATGGGTTAGGCCTGCAACCCCCTTGGCAGGTCAAAGATGTGACCTTTTCTACAGATGAACTGACTCATAGCGAACTTCATCTGCATATCGATCTTGTACTTGGCTCGCGCTTCTTAGATGACGAAAATAACCTCTGTCCAGTGCACGATACCGTAAAGCGGCAATGGCAACATTTGAGCTTTTTTGAGCACACCTGTTACCTCCATTGTGCAGTGCCGCGCATTACCACGATCGATGGTAAAGTCCGAACTGCTGACGTTCCTTGGGCACGACCAGGCAGTGGTTTTACCTTGCTATTCGAAGCCTTGGCGTTAGCCTTGATCGAACTGGAAATGCCGGTCAATCGAGTCGCCGAGATACTAAAGGTCAATCCACAACGCATCTGGGCCCTCTTTGATTACTGGATTAGCAAGGCAAAAGCAGCCGATGACCCGGGTACGATAACCCAGTTGGGCGTCGATGAAACCTCGACCAAAAAAAGGCCATCATTACGTTACGCCGGGAGTTGATTTGGATGCAGCCAGCGTGATTCATGTTACCGAAGGCAAAGGTAAGGCAACGTTGCAAAGTATTCAACAACATCTCGAAAATAAAGGCATTAATTTAATAAGGAACAGGGGGCGCAAATCAGCTTGGATTTATCACCGTCATTTATTGCCGGTGCCGCCGACTCGTTCCCGGCCGCACAGATTACTTTTGACCGGTTTCATGTTGTTAAATTATTCAACGAGGCCATGGATCAGGTGCGCATTGCCGAACGCAAAGAACATGATGCCCTGAAAGGTCACAAATACACATTTCTAAAGAACCGCGAAAACCTATCCGACAAAAAAGAAAAAGAGCTGGATGAAATGATTAAACTCTACCCCACACTGGGCGAAGCTTACCGCTTAAAGGTGCTGTTCAATGATCTCTGGGAAATGCCCGATAAACCAGCAGCGAACGCATTTCTGAGGCAATGGTGTAGCGAGGTGGACGCAGCCAAGATTCCAGCGTTTATGAAGTTCGCCAATACTGTCCGAGCGCATTGGTCGGGTTTTGTTCATTTCGTCACGTCGCGCATCACTACCGGCATTCTTGAAGCTATCAATAGCAAGATTCAGTTGGCTAAACGTCGAGACAGAGGCTATCGCAACATCAACAATTTCATTAATATGATTTACTTCCTTTGTGGAAAGTTAAAATTCGATTACCCACTGTATTTCACATAGAACGGTAATCTATCAGGGTGGCCCGAGCGCCACGTCTCAAGGCGGCAAAAACGCCAACCTGGCAGTTATCGACCTTGCCCAGGCGACCATTCCACTGACGAACAACCCCGACAAAGTGTTCACTTTTTTTCTCAAATCCACTTTCATCCAGCAACAGGCAACTCTCGTCACCTCTCAGCAATTGATTGGTCTCCTGTGCAACTTGATCCATCACCGCTTGACTGTCCCGCTGGGCCTCGGTCAGCAGGTACTGTAGTGCTTGATCATCCGCGCCTATGACATGCTCTTCCATTCGCTACATGTTTTTTCGGGTGGACTGCGTGAGTCCCTTCAGATAGTTTGACGCGGAAGCAAAAACTGAGCGTGTTTTAGTGTGTTTTACTGTCGAAATGTCCTCTGTAACGATGGTGAAAGTCGATAAATCGCTGGGCGATGTTGTTAAATTTGGTATTTTACCGGTTTCCATAAAATGCACTCGAATGAGAAATGTGTGATTTAAAAAATTAATTACTATAAATTAAATCAATTACTTATGCGATATCTTGAATTTAACAAAGTAGAAGTACTTACCGATTTTTAAAATAAATAAAAAAAGTCAAATGCGTTGGACTTGGGGTTGCGGGTTAAGCAGCCTAAAAAATTTAAAAAATCTCTGTTATAATTAAACGGAATTAAAAAAAACGTTTTTCAAACTATTAACCAAGCTTGTAAACTTAACGATAATTCAGCACACTGTGTGTTACCAATACGACCACCGATTATTGCTTTAAAAAATCTGGTTAGTCCTGTACAGGTCTTGCTGACCATGGTTGGCTTTATGGTTTTATCTGGGTCGATTTGAAGAAAGTTATGTTATGTTGCTGGTGCTGTCGTTTATACTGGTCGTTCAATTGATTAATGATGTGGATTTTAAATTTAACAACCAAATCTTTTGGAAGAAAACCGTGGTTGACTTAGTGTTGCAATGGTTTTAAGTGATCAGCATAATTGTTGTTGATCGGCTTTGCTACTATTAAAGCTACTGATTATTTTTTACGATTAATGCTGCTTTCCTGATTTTTGATCACACTTGGCGTGTTGGTGACGGTGCACGGGTTGTTACGCTTTTTGATGCATCGATAGACATTTGCCGAGGATGAGATGTCCAGAGCAGTCATTGTCGGACATAGCGATTTAATTGCAATTTTGCTATGGGTCGCTCCGTTGTTACTGTTAATTGTCATTGGCGCAAAAAACAGCTCACCGGTACGATGCTATTCAAACAGCATTGTTATGGGTTAGACGGCAAGTAAATTATGGTCTATAATTTCGAATATTGACTGTGATGGAAAACGGTGGACAGGTTAACCAGGCAACCCGAAATGATCCGAGAAACACCCGGGTTGACGTTTTCTTACGAAAAACATCTCTGGATGAGTTACTGCAGTTTATCAATGTACTGAGAGATGCATGAGCATTGTTGACCCGAGACCGCATGCTGTCTCAGTCATAATGAATTATACCGTAGCCTAATCAAAGAGTATATGATCCGTCATTTAGGTTAAACTTGGCATTACCGGTTGGGCGTAAGTCAAAGGCTTTCGAGATGAAATCGATACTATCGAAAAAATGCAGAGCCGAATTGGATTGACTACGATCTCGAATGCCTGTGCAACTGGTCTTTATTTCTCGACTTATTGATCATATATAATACCATCTGCTTTAAAACCATCTGCGAGTTTATCTTAAGGATATGAAAGCGTATTAACAAATGATTACAGCAGATTGATAATCGAGTTGCTAACTAGGATGCGTTTTTTCACATAACAGATTTCGCAGATTAAGTCAATTAAGCCAACAAAACAACGGAACAGCATGAATATTTATCAATTTTTTATTATTCTTAGGTCGCGCAAACGGATTGCCCTCTGGGTATTGGCCATCACGGTAATCATGACCTTGGTGGTGAATCTACTGTTACCCAAAAAATACGTCGCCACAACTACACTAGTGGTTGAACAGCGCAGTATCGATCCGGTGACGGGCCAAAATTTGCCGGTATCACAAATGCTGACGGGGTATATGGCGACGCAGACTGAAGTGATTGCCAGTCATAATGTAGCTCGCAAAGTGGTGAAAAATCTGAAACTCAACGACAACCCCCAAATGCAGAAGACCTTTCCGAACATGCAGAAAGACTTTGAAAAAGCCGAGTACATTGGCGACATCAGGGACTGGGCTGCGGATTTATTACTAAAAAACCTGGAAATCAGACCTTCACGCGAAAGCAGCCTGATACAGCTAGACTTTACCTCTACCAGCCCATTATTTGCCGCGAATATCGCCAACGCCTTTGCCGATGCCTACATACAAACCAGCATCGAATTGCGCTCTCAACCGGCCAAATTGAGTGCAAACTGGTTCGACTCGCAAATGGCTTCGTTGCGAAAGGATCTGGAGCGTGCACAGTCGGTGCTATCGACCTATGAACAAAAACATGGCATTGTTGGGAGCGTTGATCGACAGGTGGATGTTAATCGACTGGTGGATATTGAACAAACCCGCTTGGGTGATTTGTCAAAGCAGTTGGTGGAAAGCCAGGCTCGCACCAACGAACTGCAGTCGAGAAAAGATTTGCTGGAGTCCACTCTCGAACAAGGCGGTTCTTTAGAGTCGTTGCAGGAGGTTTTGAGTAGCCCTTTGATTCAATCGCTCAAGTCGGAACTGGCGCGATCAGGTGCGCATCTTGCCGAGCTGTCCCAAAAGTTTAAAAAAGGTAATTCACAATACAGACAGGCAGAAGCCCAAGTTTCCAGCCTGCAACAGGAAATTAAGTCCGCAACTAAAATGGTGCTTACCAGTATTGAAAGTGCGGTTGCCTCCTCCAAGCAACGTGACGAGATGCTAACCAAAGCCTTGGCGGAACAGAAAGCCAAAGTAATGGACCTGAAAAAGAAGCATGATCAAATAGCAGTATATAATCGCGAGGTGGAAAATGCGCAGAGGGCATACGATGAAGTTATGCACCGTGCGGTACAAACCCGCATGGAAAGCGAAATAAGTCAAACCGAAATCTCTATCCTTAATCCCGCAATTCCGCCGTCAAAACACGCCAAGCCCAAAGTGCTATTGAACATGATTTTGTCAGTTTTTCTGGGTGGAATGTTGGGGGTGGGCGCAGCGTTATTGGCAGAGTTGATGGACCGTCGAGTGCGATCTGCTTTTGATGTTTCTGATCTGTTAGCTGTTCCTGTTTTCGCCGTCGTTTCCGCCACAGTCGCCAAGCCAAAGCTAATTGCCCGGCTGTTTAATTTAACAAAACAAGTGACGGTTTATCTCTCGAGGTAGCACATAAATGGAAGCAACAGTAACTAAAATCAACTACAAGATGGCCAACGAAATATCCAATATAGACACCACCGCTTCTATTGGGGCTCTACTACTGAATGAGGGAAAAATCAGCGCCAGTGATACCGAACGCATTATCGCCTTGCAAAAAAAGGAAGGCTTGCGTTTTGGCGATGCAGCCAAAGCGCTGGGACTGATCAACGATGACGACATACAGAAAGCCTTATCACATCAATTTGATTTTCCATTCCTAATGGCAAGCGAAGAGAATTTCAGCCCGGAACTGGTCGCAGCCTACCAGTCCTTTGCTGCACAAGGGGAAGCGTTGCGAGCTGTGCGGGGGCAATTGATGCTGCGCTGGTTTATCGATGTCCATAAAACCTTGGCATTGGTCAGTCCCAGTCGCAATGAAGGGCGCAGCTACATGGCGGCCAATCTGGCGATTGTTTTTTCACAGCTTGGCGAACGTACGCTGTTGATTGATGCCGATTTACGTCAACCTCGGCAGCATATGTTATTTAAGCTACAAGGTGGTTACGGTCTGTCGGACGTGTTGGCTGGGCGCGCTGATCTAACGATTGTTACACGAAGTACGGTTTTCCCGGATTTATCAATCCTGCCAGCGGGCACGGTGCCACCCAATCCAGTGGAATTGATCAGCCGAGGCTTTAAAAAATGTTTACAACAATTGCAGATACAATTTGATGTCATTCTGATCGACACGCCGTCAACAGAGCAGGGTATAGATGCACAAATTATCGCCTCAAATTGTGGTGGCATCCTTTTAGTGGCGCGACAAGACAAAACCCGGCTGAATGATTTACAACTTTTAAAAAAAGCTATGCAAGATACTGGATGTGAATGTCTCGGCGCTGTATTAACAGATTTTTAAAAGTTAACAATAAAGTTAGAACTTGGTTATGCCCATGACAAGTAATACCCCGACTTCCAAAGTGTTCGTGTTGCTTAGTGCCTGTGGCGGCAAAGAGCCCGGAAAAAGCTCTGGACAGGTGATTGCCAAAGTCAATGACGACGAAATTTCGATTCATCAGGTCAATTTTGTCCTGTCGCGTACCAACGGCAACAATCAAGACAATGTCGAAATCGCCAAAAAAACAGATAGGTAATTCCTTGGTTGATCAATCATTACTGAATCAACAAGCCATCTCTGATAAAATGGATCGCAATCCGCAAATTTTGATGTCCATCGAGCAAGTCAAATGCCAGGTATTGACTCCGAGTTGGCTCGACAAGACCACCCGTGACGTCAACAAGTCTAACGTGCAAAAAATTGAGCAATACTACCAAGCATACCCCACATTATTGGCCAAACACAAAACCTATAAATTAAATGAAGTTTCGATTGGTAAAGCTGATGGCAAAAAAAACCTGATAACCCGGCATTTTTTTGCCAGCAAGCAGGTCGTTGAACTGCTAACCAATCTGGATGCCGGTAAAAGTGCCTTTCAAGTTAACCTTACCACCGAACTGGCCGAAAGTTTGCCTTTAGAGCAGTTACCCGCTCTGCAAGGAATGAAGGAAGGCCAATTTATTAGCATCAACAAAAAAAGGTGCATTTGTATTGAGTATTCAAATCGGCGAAGGGACGTTAACGAGTGCGAACGCATTCGTTCTTGACGTTTCTTTAGCAAGGGCAGTTCAAATTTTTTCTCCGGCTCGTCAAACTTCACGATTTTGTCAAGCTTAATTATACATAAATCACACACTTTTAATTCTGTATGAGTAAGTTAAAGCGTAATGCAATACATATGTGTGGGAGTCAACTATTAGTCGCACTTTTTCAGGGCATCCAGTTCATCCTGATAGCCCGTGCGCTGGGTGCGTACGACTTCGGGCGTATGGCCGGCATGTTGGCGATGACAGCGGTATTACTCCCATTTTCAGGGCTTGGAGCAGAGAATGTCATTGTTATCCGGCTTGCTCGTGGCACCGGAAATGTACAAGTCTATTTTGGCAACGCGTTGCTTCTAGCCATAGTAAGCGGTTTATTGCTTGTTTTATTGGCGACTTTCTGGGGCTTAACTTTTCTGAGTTCAGTCACTACATTGTCATTACTACTTGTTTTTGGTATTTCGGAGATTATCGTCACTAAGTTTATCGACATTGCCGCACATGTGTTTTTTGGGTTTGATCGGCATGTATACTCGGGGCTGTTTTATTCCTTGCATGGCTTTTTCCGTATGCTTTTCGCCTCAGTTTTCTTTGCACTTCTTTACCACAATGCCGATTTATTGCATAAGCTACAATTATCCAACAGTTTTGTTAATTTCCCTGCCGACCACCTAGAGCTTTGGGCATGGTTTCATCTTGCCGCCGGACTTACCACCTTGGCTTTTGTCCTTT
Organism: Methylococcales bacterium; assembly: GCA_028714175.1. Lineage (GTDB taxonomy): Bacteria > Pseudomonadota > Gammaproteobacteria > Methylococcales > Methylomonadaceae > JAGXGJ01. Next base: position 25,071 of record JAQTMV010000033.1, on the reverse strand, counting down.
TCATAACCATTCGCCAGATTGGTTGGCCAACTTTTGACCTCATGCTTGCCTTAAGGGAATTAAAAATTGGAGTTTTCTACTCTATCGGACTTTCCTCCAAGAGTGTTTACATTAATATCGACAAAACTATACTTGCACGCTATGTAAGTCCTGAGGTCAATGGGGCGTATACCGCAGCTTTTCGTCTTATCTATATGGCATACACGCCGATCCAAGCAGTTCTTAGCGCTGCATCGGCTCGGTTCTTCCGTGATGGCGCTAACGGTGTTGGGCCTACTTTTCAAATGGCTACACGAATCGTTATTTATGGCAGTGTATATTGTCTGGTTTTCGCTATGCTCGTTTTTATTGGCGCACCACTGATCCCCTACATACTGGGCGATGGTTATGCCTTGTCGATCGATATCCTTCGTTGGCTTGCCTTGCTACCGTTGATCTTGATGTTGCAAGATACTTATTCGGATGCACTCACGGGCGCTGATCGTCAAATGGTACGTAGTTTTTTTCAGGTCATTGTTGCTCTCATGTGTTTTCTTGTCAACATGGTATTGGTTCCGAAGTTCTCATGGATGGGTGCTGTGGCCGCAACTTATCTCTCACAAATCGTTCTTGCCGTTCTAGTAATCGGCCTCATCGTTTTGTTACTTCGTCGCGAGCGGGCGAATGAACGCCTCAAGACCATCGCAGCTGCTAAATAGGAATCTTAATGCGAATTCTCTTTATTAATTCATTATATCCTCCATATATTGGCGGTGGCGCTGAAATAACGCTGTCCAATTTGGTTAATGGACTGTTGCAGCGGGGCCATGAAATAGCGGTACTCTCCACTCACGGAGGACGTGGCCTTGAGGCATCGATTGTCAATGGCGTCAAAATATACCGGGCAGCAATCCGAAATATTTATTGGCCCCATTCTTCTCCCATCCAGCCTTCATGGAAACGGTTAATCTGGCATGCCATCGATGGTTACAACCCGCTGGCCGGGAATGATATTCGACGTATTATCAATGAATTCAGACCGGAGATTATCTCGTGTCATAATTTGTCAGGATTTTCCAAGGCTGCCTGGAACGTGGCAGTAAATGCCAAAGTTCCTGTCGTACAAGTGCTACATGATTATTACTCAATATGCCCCAAAAGCACTATGTTTAATAACGGGCGCAACTGTGAAAAGCCCTGTGTTGACTGCACTATTTTACGGCTTCCCCATGCACATGCATCCAATAAACTGCATGCCGTAGTGGGGGTGAGCCATGCAGTGCTCGGAAGGCACCTGCAAGCAGGGTTTTTCGCAGATGTTCCGATAAAAAAGGTCATTTACAATGAACGCACACTTAAGGAGCCAAAACTAGCGCTCCGAAATCAAGATACGCTAACATTTGGATTTATTGGCGCTCTAACAGTTGTCAAAGGAATTGCGCAGCTTGCGGAGGCATTTATCCGTATCGCCGCTCAATGCACACGTCAGGTGCGACTCCTGATCGGTGGGTCTGGCACGGATGACTATGTCGCCGAATTAAAGCGGCGCTATGCCTCTGACCATATCCTTTTTCTTGGCCAGGTTGATCCAGCAGCCTTCTTTAATCAGATTGATGTCACGGTCGTTCCTTCTTTATGGCATGAACCCTTAGGCATGGTGGTCGCCGAATCACTTGGATTTAGTGTCCCCGTTATTGGGGCGAAACGTGGAGGAATACCGGAAATGATTCAGCACGAAAAAAATGGCCTAATCTATGATCCAGACAAGCCTTATGCACTTGATGCAGTGATGTTGCGGATAATAGAAGAGCCAACATTATTGATGGAAATGCGAAATAACGCAGTTCCCTCGGCAAGCAACTTCTTAAACGAAGACCGGATGATTATTCAGCATGAGAGACTTTATAAGGAGATTACAGGCTAATGATAACTGAAAACTCGCCGGAAGCTTTGCATATTACAAAGACTGCGCGTAATTAGCATAGTTTGAGGAGCAAATGGTTTTTACAGAATTCTCGCCTTTTTTTCTAATGATGGCTATTGTTTCATTATACAGTGTGCGGAACTGGGTAACCATGACTGGCATTGCAGCGTTTTTTCAGGCTGCCTCGCCAATATTGATTCAAGGTGGTGGCCGAATAACTGGTATTTCACCAGGCTACGTTTTATTGACGGTCGGATTGTGGCATTTCGGCAAGATTTGCTTGGAAGATCTATCACCTAGTAAGCAAAGGCGGGCGGCAATCGTGATTAATGGTCGGCTATTCACCTTGATTCTATTTACCGTTATCGGTGTTGCAGGATCCTTATTTTTACCTAGATTGTTTGAAGGACAGGCACATATTATGCCACCACGCCTTGGGCTGGATACAGGTATCACTGAGCGGCTAGTACCAAGCGGCACTAATTTTAATCAAGCCTTCTATTTAGTCTGTAATTTGTTGCTCAGTTTTCTTATTTACGCTTTTCTGCAATGGCGCCTGATTGATTTGGCAACTATTTTACGGGGCGTTATGATTGGCGTAACATTATCCTTGTGCTTCGGGTTCTATCAGCTACTTTCATTCTATACGGGCATACCATGGCCAGCCGATTTTATCAACTCTAATAAAGGTATTGGACAAGCATACGAACAGTCTTTTGCAGGGTTAAATCGCATGTCTGCAACCTTTCAGGAGCCCAGTATTATGTCATTACACTTTCTAACTGCTTTTGGTGTGGTGGGATTAGGTTTGCAGAACTGGCGATTGGCTGTACCTATTTTGTTGGCATTGATAGTATCTACATCATCACTGGCTTATTTTGGTCTAGCGGCATTGTTTACCTTATGGTTGCTGCTTGAGTTTCCTACACGTGGCGTCCGCATGTTATGGCCAGTATCCCTGTTGTCGATTCTTATTTTATTGAGTGTGGCAGTCGATAACCTTTTTTTTGGTGGTCAGATCATTGAAACCATGGTGGTAAAAAAATTCGAGGGTGAATCTGGTACGTCTCGTCTTAACGCGGACTTGTTTGCACTAGATGCATTTCTTGATACATATGGGTTTGGTGTTGGCATAGGAAGTACTCGTGCATCAAGCTTTGCCTTTACTTTATTGGCTACTATGGGCGTTTTTGGAGTAATGAGTTTTCTTGTACTGATGATGAGTTGCATTGTTTATGTTTGGCGAGAACCTACAAAGAATGCAAGAGGTTTGTTGTTTGGTTTGCTAGGCTTGCTAATAAGCTGGTTTATTGCTATCCCCGATATATCTTTGCCACTGGTATGGTTGTTAATGGGAGCAGCAATGAGCAATAATCTGATAGTAAGAAATGGCGTTGGTGCATAAATAAACTGATGGCACTATGTCCCCTTACCCTAATTGTCTTAAGACAGAATTGTCCCTACCCGAACCGACACAGGCATGCCCAAATAGGTCATGACATTCATCGCCGCGACACGTGTATGCACCTCGGTGACCTGGGTTTCAAACAAACGCGAGGCCAAACTGTCGCCGAACAGTTGCTTGAGGCGGTACAGGGTGTTTTCCGCGATACACCGTTGATGATAGCCTGATTCTTTCTTCCATGCCGCCATGCCCCGTTGGGCCACTTTCTCCAGCACCGCATTCCGTGGCTGACCTTTTTCCCAAGGCACGGCGTTTTCGCGCGGCGGCACGACCGGCCTGGTTTCCCGTGCTGCCGCAGCCGCCTATGCCTGGCGAGTATCATAAGCGCCATCGGCGTCGATTTGTTCAAGCTCGCCTTCGACTGGTTCGACCAGTCTCTCAAACACCTCACCGTCTGCCCTGTCCACTGTAGTGACCTCGACACCGATCACATCCTTGGCATGCCCGTCCACCGCCAAATGAACCTTGCGCCAGGTACGACGCTTGCCCACCCCGTGCTGGCGTACTTTCCACTCGCCTTCACCATAAACTTTCAGTCCCGTTGAGTCCACTACCAGGTGAATAGGCTCTTGGCGAGGAATCATGACTGGCAACCGACTGGCACGCCGCGACATCTGCGTGTGATCCGGCACCGGTAATTCCAGCCCCATCAAGCGCATCAGCGAACAAGCCAATTCTTCCACCGAACGGTAGGTAGGCGAAATACCGCTTTGAGCATCAGCTAAACCTGAATCGTCGTGAAGGCGGTCGCAATAGCACTGTCCTGAAGTTCCCTACCCGCGTGGAGTGGTCAAATATTACATTAAAGAAAGGCATCGGCTCGAGAACCGACCTATGGGACTGGCACTATGGTTTCGTGGAAGGCAAGGGTAAGCGACGCGACGGCATCATCGCCCTGCTGACCGACCTTAGAATTCCTAACAACATCTGGTACTTCCGGCGCGGGCTACCGGTCAAATACACCGGCCCGTCCCTCAATGCTAGCCAGAACAATGTAGCAATAGAGTCCATTGAGATAGTCCATGAGGGCATCTACCAGCTTCCTGTGGGCTCGGGGTCCTGATATGGAAGTGGAGATCGGCAATGTCGTCAGTACGGTACGAGCGGTGGACGGCGATTCACTGCTTGCGCCTCAGACCTTGGAGAAAATCGTGCGCGCTGTTCTACAGTCAGTCAATGAACAAGAAGAGCACCATAAGCGAGCCAAGTCGGAACGACGCATCACCGACGGCGTGAGTCATGAACGAGACGAGGAGGATAGATAATGGAACAACTGCAAAAAGCGAATATGGTGGCTACATACCATGACGGTTCAATAGAATTCTTCGAGGTTCAGTTCAATCCGACCGAGTTTTCACTGGATAAGGGCGTGCAAATAGCAGAAATCGCGATTCCCGGTCTCGACTCGCCTCTGCTGCAATTCGTGCGCGGCCAAAATGAAAAGATGACCGTGGACCTCTTTTTCGATACCACCGAATCCGGCATGGGACCAGGGGCGACCAGTGTGACGACCCTGACCGACCGCGTCTATGAACTGGTGAAGATCGAACCGGCTCGACATGCGCCGCCTATATGCAGCTTCCTGTGGAACAGTAAGTTCCCAGGCGCAGACCTCTCGCCCCAGGCTGGAAACCAGCGGCGCATGGAATTTCAATGCGTGGTCGAGAGCATCAAGCAAAAATTTACCCTGTTCAGTCCCGAGGGGGTACCTCTGCGGGCGACCTTGTCGCTCACACTGCGGGAATACAAGACCTTGGACGAACAGCTGCGTCAGTTGAATCTTAGCTCTCCGGACCGCAGCCACAGCCATGTCATGCAGCAGGGCGAAACAATCTCCGCCCTCGCCGGACGTTACTACCGCAAGCCAGAAGAATGGCGTCCCATCGCCGAAGCCAATAATATAGAAGATCCACGCCGGCTTACATCGGGGACCTTTCTCATCATTCCGCCGATTGATTAGGAGTTACTGAGATGCCTGTTGTCACTCTCAGCGAAGAATCCACTCGGCAAGCGGGTTTCTACGTCCCTCAGTTTGAGATAAAGATTGAAGGGGCCGGCCTTCCACGCAACATCCTGCGTGACGTGACGCAGTTGACATACACAGACAACATCAAGGAGGTCGATAGTTTTGAAGTGACGGTCAATAACTGGGATCCCACCACGCAAGACTTCAAATACGTAGGCTCTGAGACCGCCGAACGGCTGGATCGGAAAAGCGGCGACGATCGACGGCTACGGCTTTTCGAACCCTGCAATAAAGAGGTCGAAGTCTGGATGGGTTATCTGGGCGATCTGCGCCTGATGTTGAAAGGGACTTTTACAACGATGGAACCCAATTTTCCAGCCAGCGGCGCTCCAACACTTACGGTGCGTGGTCTTAACGTGCTGCACCAATTGCGGCGCAAGCAATACAGCACCACTTGGGGCGACAAACGCGACAGCGAAATCGCCAAGAACATTGCCACGCTTATCGACAAAGACCTAGGCAATAAAAACAAGCGTTTTCCGCTCCCCATTGTGATCAACGAAAAAGCCATGGGGCTGGAAGCGAGATTACCCTATGTCGCCCAGAAAAACCAGTACGACATTGATTTTCTGCTCACCCGTGCTTTGCGGCTGGGTTACGTGGTCTTTGTCCGGGAAGGCAACCCGAAGGCGCGCAACCCTGATGAGCGCAAACAGCATCTTTATTTCGGTCCTTCCGACGGGACTTTTCCCGGGCAGCGTGACATCACCTTCAAATTGAAATGGGGCATTTCGCTTATCGACTTTAAACCGACCTTGACGATGGCTAACCAGGTCCGTTCAGTTACAGTGAACGGATGGGATCGAGCCAAGAAGAAGGCAATTACCGGCAAGGCCACTCTGGACGACAAAGAACTCAAGATCAACGTTGATTTGCATGAAGTATTGAAGAACTGCGATCCGCGCGAAGAAATTGTGGTTGACAAACCGGTGCACTCTGAAAAAGAAGCCAAACAACTGGCTCAGGCCATCCTGAAAGACCGGCACAAAGAGATGGTTAAAGCCAGTGGTACTTGTGTCGGACTTCCCGATTTGAGGGCGGGCCGAAAAGTGATCATTGATGGACTGGGTTCCCGCTTTAGCGGAACCTATTTCATTACCAAATCGACTCACAGCATTAACGACAGCGGCTATGTCACCAAATTCGACGCCCGTCGTGAACAGACAGGACTACTGGAAGGAATCGAATGAAACAGTACAACGGTGTGGCTATCGGTCTGGTGAAAGAAATAGACCCAAGGCTTGGGCGCATCAAGGTTGAATTTCCCTTAATGAAACCACCACAGCGCAGCCATTGGGCGCCGATCGCCTCCTTGATGGGAGGCAAAAAACGCGGCACCTTTTTTATGCCGGAAATTGATGACGAGGTGCTGCGCTTTTGAGCACGGTGATTTTGATCATCCCTACGTATTGGGTTTTCTTTGGAATGGAGAGGACCCTTCCCCGGAGAACAGCGCAAAGAATCGCGTGATCATGACTCCGGGCGGACATACCCTCCGTTTCGAAGATAATGATGGGAAAAAGCGAATAATCCTGAGATCGAGTGGGGGTCTGGAAATCCTACTGGACGACAAAGACCAATCGATCCAGTTGCGGGGTGGAGGCCGGAGTCTGATGCTGAAAGATGACAAGGTGCAGATTACATAACCGGAATCCAATTACGACGAAAATTCATGGGGAAAAATATATGCCCAAAGTGTTAACCACCAATGCTTCTATCCGATGTCCTCATGGACAACCAGGAGTAAGTAAACTATTGAACCTGAAACCGAAATGGTCAATCAATGGCGGTGATGTCCTTTGTGAAGGCGATTCAGGTACTTTTCCTACCTGTCTTCCTCCAGTCACCCCTGTCCCGTGCGTCGGGTATACGCTGCAATCGATGGGACTGAATGCGACCTATATCGATGGCCGCAGAGTAATGTTGGTCACCGACTTCAATACCACTTTTACCGGCTTGCCGCTCGTCATGAATGAGCTACACAGCACTTATGACGATAGCACCCCGGTACCCATTCCTGCTGGTCAACCTGCGCCTCCCTTGTCCCCGGAACTAGCCGACATGTTGGCGCCGGAAGTTACCGTTACACCTCAAACTCTGACCTTCAGCAAATCCAGCAACACCCCTCAGAATGTAACGGCGAAATTCGATCTGCGCAGTAAACACCCGCTGCAGTGGATATTGACGCTGATCATGGAGAAGGAGAAGAAGCACGTCGATCTAACAAACGGTCCGCCATCCATTTTACCACCGGGTATGACGGTGACCCCGACGCATGGAACTTGGCTCGTTTCGCCGTTGCAAGTCACGATGACCATGAACGCCGCATTCATGAAGACCTTGACTCCCAACGGTGATTACCGCTTCTTCATGACCGGAGTTAGCCGACGGGGGCTGTCAGCTTATGCGAAGCCTGAACTTGTTCTGCATGTCAATCCATAGGAGCAAGCCATGACGGACCAGGTACGTGATTTTCTCGGAGTAGGTTGGAAGTTTCCACTGCAAGTGACGCCAGGCGGTAAGATCGCGCAGGCCAGATACGAGAAGCGTATCGAGGAATCCATTTACCTGATCCTGAGCACGGCCAAGGGCGAGCGGGTAATGCAGCCGGACTTCGGCTGCGGTATTCACGATCTGGTCTTTGCCCCTAATAATGCGGGAACTATCGCAATGGTGACGCAAACCGTACGTAAGGCTCTAGTCGCCTACGAACCTCGCATCGACGTGCTGGACATTAATGCAGAGACGGCGCCAGAACAGCTCAATCTTCTGCTGATTCGGATCAACTATCAGATTCGCTCCAACAATGCGCTGGACAATCTGGTATATCCATTTTATATCCGCGAGGGGACCTGACCATGTCATTGGATGAGCACATCCCGAAAATAGACGATCGCCGTTATGATGATATCATTGCTGAGGTTCGTACGCGCATTGCCCGCTATACTCCAGAATGGACGCCTGTCTGGACCGACCTCAACGACAGCGATCCTGGCATCACCCTGGCCCAGCTTTTCGCTTGGCAGACCGATATGCTGCTATACCGCATGGCCAAGGTTCCGGAGCTGAATTATCTGAAGTTTCTCCAATTGCTCGGCATCGAGTTGAAGCCCGCAGAACCGGCACTGACCGAAATCACTTTCATGGTCAAAGAAGATCATCCGAGTCAGTCTATTATTGTTCCTGCTCGCACGCAAGTCAGCGCCGAATCCCCGGACGATGGCCCACCATTAATCTTTGAGACGGATCGGGCGCTGTTTGCACTGAAAGCAAAGCTGACTTCGTTACAGGCGTTCGACGGCTATACCTTCACTGATTTGAGCGAGGAAAACGACAAAGCAGTTAACTCCTATCAACCATTCGGCTCCTTAGCCGGAGATGGCGCGGCGCTTTACCTGGGCTTTTTTATTAAAGAAAAGACAGAAGTTTTTCCTCAAATTGAACTTGATCTGGCTCTATGGACTTCACAACAGGAAGGGCAGGCCGTGTCACTGAAATGCGGTCTGCCGGATACTCCGGTTTATGGCCCGGCTCGTCTCCGTTGGCAATACTGGAATGGCTCTGAATGGCTAAGCCTCAAGTTTCTAAAGGATGATACCAACGCTTTTACCCGTTCCGGTCATATCCTGCTGAAAACACCAGCCAAAGATGCCATGCAAAGGTCTGTGATCGGCGAGATCAAGGAAGAACTCTACTGGATTCGGGCTCTTATCGAGCATAGCCAATATGAGCGGCCTCCTAAGTTATTGGCGATCAGAACCAATACCGTAACCGCACGCCAGGCGGAGACTATCGTTGATGAGGTGCTGGGCGGTAGCAGTGGGCGACGAAACCAGGTTTTCCGTCTCGCCAGTTTTCCAGTTCTGGCTGACAGTCTGCATCTGGAGGTGGATGAAGGTGATGCCTACCAAGCCTGGACCCGGGTAGACGATTTCTTGGCCTCCTCTTCCGAGGATCTACATTTCGCTCTGAACCGGACCACCGGTGAAATTCGCTTTGGCGATGGGCTGAACGGGCATATCCCGGTAGCTAACCCAAACAACCCGGACGCCAATATCGTGGCTCGCCTTTACCGGATCGGCGGCGGCAAGCGCGGCAATGTCCCGGCACAGGCCATCAAGACGCTCGTCACCTCAATTGATGGCATTGACGATAACGGAGTCGGCAATTTGCAGGCAGCCCATAACGGGCGTGACGAGGAATCGCTGACCGAAGCAAAAAAACGCGCCCCGCGAGCAATCAAGAGCCGCTGCCGTGCGGTGACCGCCGAAGATTATGAGCACCTCGCGATGCAGGCCGCGAACGTCAAGCGCGCCAAAGCGCTGACTCTGTTTCATCCTGATTTTCCGGGTGTCAAGGTGCCGGGTGTTGTCACCGTCATTGTTGTACCGGATGCCGATGTGCCCAATCCAATGCCGAGCGAGGGCACATTGCGCACCGTCTGCGCCTATCTTGATCAACGCCGCCTGCTGACAACCGAGCTTTATGTGATCAAGCCGACTTATCAGCAGGTGGAAGTTCAGGGCGAAGTCATCGTGAATGGCAATGCCGACCTCGCGGAAGTCAATGAGCGCATTGAGAAAACGCTGCTGGACTACTTACATCCGCTGAAAGGCGGTGAAGATGGCCTGGGCTGGCCGTTCGGGGGGACGATCTACTATTCGCGCGTATACCAGCACGTTTTCACCGTGCCTGGAGTTCAAAGCATTCAACGCCTCGTAATCGTACTCGATGGCGAACAGCAGGAGGAGTGCCGGGATATACCTATTCAGGACGATGCTCTGGTGTACTCCACGCAGCACAATATACAAGTGCAATACAGCTTTGACGAGTGAGGCAGAAAAATGGGCGCACAGAATTTTTTACCACCGATACCCCAACCGCCACATGATCCGACTTCATGGCTTTTGAATGGACGAACTGGCTGGCGGGATTCCAAACTGACTCAGCAGATAGAAAAGACGGCAGTAACAAATAATCTGAAGCTCGCCCTGCTACCGGAGAGTGGACGATCTTTGACAGAGGCAAGCGGTAGCTTTGGGGGACTAACTGTTCCGGCTAATGTGGCGCTGGGGCCGGACGGCAGTATCTATCTGCTGGATTCGAAATCGCTGGAGTTGAAGCGATTCGACCCCTGTGAGTGCATGTTCAAAACCGTTCCCTGCTTCGGCGGCGAGGGAGGAGGGGCGCGACAATTCCGGAAGCCGCATGGCATCGGTATCTGTTCCGGCAATCTCTACGTTTGCGATACCGGCATCAATGATAGTGGGGAGTTGGTACCCTGCGACGACGAAAATCAGACACGCAAAAAACGAAACGACGATCGCATCTGCCATGAAAACCACCGACTAAGCGTGTTTTCGCTGAACGGCTTCATGCTGCGCGGCCACTGGAGGCCGCCGCCCGATGCCAAACTCGCAGAACCTTGGAAACCTTATGATATCGCATTCGATGGTCGGGGCCGAGTCTTTGTCAGCGATATCGCGAACGGCTGCATCCATCGCTTCAGCCCGGCAGGACGATGGGAAACATGCCTGTCCGGTTTCGGCAAAAATGTAACTTATCTAGCCATCGATTGCCGAGACCGACTGTATGCAGTAATTGATGATGTGACTCCCATCGTGCGAGTTATGGATACTGATGGAACGGAGATAGAGATTGCTGAACGGCCGGAAGCACTGGCACCGGAGTTTCCATCTCTTCCCTTCGCCGTAGATGCGGCGGGAAATCTCCACCTTGGCCGGCTCTGCGCCGAGACGGAAGCCGAAATAGTCAATTGTGCAACCCAGAAAAAGCGTCCCACGCCGGAGCGGGGCATCTTCGACCTGAACGGCGATTTAGTAATGACCAATACAGTTTTTTCATCTCCTACGGTCTACTACAAACAGGGCTTTTACTACAGCCAGGCGCTGGACAGCCAGCTTTACCGATGCCAATGGCACCGCATTATTCTCCGAGGGGAGATGCCACCAGGGGCGCACGTAGTGGTTTTGACCTATACGGCGGAAGCCTTGCTCCCGGATGACCAAGTGCAAAACCTGTCTGACCTAGCATGGGAAACCAAACAAATCGCTAACGAGATGGAAGGCGGCGAATGGGACTGTCTGGTGCGCAGTGGTGGTGGGCGCTACTTATGGCTGCGGCTGGAATTCAGGGGCAACGGGAAGGTCACTCCCATTCTCGAAAGCATCGTGGCCGAGTTTCCGCGCATCAGCCTGCGCCGTTATCTCCCCGCCGTATTCGGTATGGAACCGGTCAGTGCGGATTTGACCGACCGCTTTCTCAGCCTTTTCGACACCAGTTTCCGCAGAATCGAGAAAACGATCGACACTCAGGCGCGTTATTTCGACCCACTCTCGACACCCGCAGAGCGGGATCCGAAAACCGGAGTGGATTTTCTCTCCTGGCTGGCGTCATGGATTGGTTTGACCCTCGACCGCCACTGGCCCGAAGCCAAGCGGCGCCAGTTTCTGAAACGCGCGGGCAAACTCTACGACTTGCGCGGGACGCGCCAGGGGCTATGGCAGCAACTGCTGTTATTGCTGGACATGGAAGCGGACCAGAATTGTTGTCCTGGCGATCAACTGAAAACCCGCTGCCGTCCAAAACCCGCCAACTGCGCGCCGGACGTGAAACTCCCCTGCGCATGGCAGCCGCCACCGCTTATCCTGGAGCACTACTGCTTACGCCGATGGCTATTTCTGGGGTCGGGACGTTTGGGGGATCAAGCCGTATTATGGGGCAAACGGATTGTCAATCGCTCGCAATTGGGCGAAGGCGCTCAGGTAGGACATACCCAACTGAAAACGATCCAAGACCCGTATCGCGATCCGTTTCACGTCTATGCCCATAAATTCACCGTGTTCGTTCCCGCCCGCTACCGCTGTTCCGATCAGCAACGCAAGGCGCTGGAGAATCTGCTCAAGGCCGAAAGCCCAGCCCATACACTCTACAACATAGAGTATGTGGAACCGCGCTTCCGAATCGGTTTTCAATCGCTGATCGGCTTCGATTCGGTCATCGGGCGGCTGCCGCAAGGCGTCACGCTGAATGAAACACCGCTGGGGTCAGCATCGGTATTGGGTGCGCCGCCCCATAAACAGGGTGGTCCTTCACTTGAGATTGGTAAAGAAGCCCGCATTGGCACCACAACTATTTTTGACTTAAAAAGATTAGGAGAAGGAGAGGCCGAAATGACGCACCACAAACATGATGATGAATCCCAGATGGTCTGCCCTGCGTGCGAAATAGGGCCGTTTATCCGCAATAACTACTTTACTGGAAAATTGATGCTGGAGCGCGACTTCACCGATGAGCAGCGCTATTCCATCGAAAAGCTACGTCATCATCATCAGCGATTGCATGGCTGGGGCGTAGTTTGCGGACTCAAAGTCAAACAGCACAAGTGCCCGGATCGCTTCATCTGTATCGAACCGGGGACGGCCATCGATTGCTGCGGACACGAGATCGTTGTACGCGAAGAAGAGTGCATCGACATCACCCAATTGCCTTCCATCAAGACACTTATCGATAAGAAGGATGAGAGCCGTCATACCCTTCAGGTCTGCCTGCGTTATCGTGAATGCCCGACCGAAGAGATACCGGTGCTGTATGACGAGTGCGGTTGTGATGATACCCGTTGCGCGCCCAACCGTATCCTTGAGTCTTATGACGTCGATGTGATGATCGTCGATTCCAAAGATGAACCGCCGCAGCTACACACTCTCAAGTTAGAATGGCATTGCACCGTCGGTCCAGCCCATGCCTCCCGTGTGGTATTGTACTCCGGCACTCCTCCCCGGATGTATGTCATTTCAGCCGACAACGCGAAAACCGTGTTTCAGCTCGATACAGACCATTACACTGTGGTAGGCGCACACGCATTGCCCTCAAAAGGGCTCGAACTTGCGGTATCTAACGATGGTGCGCGCATCTATGTTGTTACCGAAGGAACAGGCGGAGCAGGAGCAGTCGATCGTCAATTGGTGGTGCTGGATACGGCCAACAACATGGGAAATGCGCCGATCAGCACATCCTCCATTTCTGGAAGCGCCACCAACGACATATTCCTATCTGTCGCACCCGCTCCAGACAACCGTTTGTTCGCGTTGCTTGGAGCCAAAGGTGATGTACTAGTCTGGCCTACTACCCTCGACAGCGTAACACCACAACCTGCCCCTTCCCCATCGGTTAAACTAGCCACAAACCTCCACGGGTTAGTTATTGGTAGCAAGGCGGAAGATGCCTTTACAACTGATACTGGGGGCGATGCCTTACAAAGACTAGATATTGTGACGATGGTAAAAGGGGCGCCCATCACCCTATCTAACTTCTTGGCCCCCTCTGCGCTTGCCCTCATTAAGAGCACAGCACCGGACATGTTAGCGGTGGTGAGTGAGAGCAATAAGCAGCTCTACCTCGTGGGTCTGAATCCGGATATTCTGATTGGAAGTGTGCCGCTGGACTATGAGCCTGTAGCTCTGGCGGTCTCCCCTGGCGGACAGTGGGCCTATGTGCTGGAGCAGAAGGGAGCGACGAGCTACGTTCAAGCAGTAAACCTTTATCAAATACAGCAGAAGCTCTCACCTGTAGTGGGAAGACCCTTCAAAGTAGGTGATGCCAGCAAACAAATTGTTGTCTCCGATTCAGGAGCGCATCTTTATATTCCTTTCACTGATGTTATAACAAAGCCCGCCCTCGGCGGTGTAGCGGTTCTAGAAGTGAGCGAACATGCCTGCGAAGAAATTCTCTGGCGTCATCTATACGGCTGTCCGCAATGCGACACCTCCAACTGCGTGGTGATCGCGACTATCGAACATTATCAGGTTGGCGACAAAATCGAGGATCAGATCGACCCGCCCAAGACGCCCGACGAAGACAGGGCTGCGCACACTACCCGCATAGATAACCGGAAAGGGCGTCAGTTGCTGCCAAGCACTCAGGTTTTGCTGGGAATGATCGAATGCTTGATGCAGCACGGGCCCGGTGGAACGGGTACGCAAGGGCCACCAGGACTGGACGGCCTAAGCATTGATGCAGTGCAAGTAACAATTATTGAATGCGAACCAACACCTGCCGAACCGGTTTTAGAAATAATTAACGGGAAACGTACTCTGAAATTGGAAATCCCACGAGGGTGCGATGGAACTAATAACGACCAAGGATTAGAGTTAGGTTTGACTCGCATCGAAGCTCTCAGCTGGTTGCATGACAAACCCCAAAGGCGCGAAGATTTTAGGGTTCAGATAGAAGGAGAAGAACGCTTTGGGATAGTTATCGGCTTTACAGCCGAAGTTGACGTTAAAAACACCATTGACGCTGAACACATTTTTCAGGTGTTGGTAGAAACTCCCCGTGAGGAAGATATTTCCTCAAGTTTTGCCTGTCGCTGTCCTATACGCGGAACCACTATTCCTGTTGATTTAGACCTGGATGTAAACGATCGAATTGTAAAAAATGCGGGACGTATTGTGAAAGCAACAGTAAGCACTGACGGTACAAAAGCCCGTGGAGTTGCATTCATCCTGGACCCCGAAATTCCAATCGCGCGCGAAATCATCAACGGCAATGTCCAAAGCCTCTGGATTGTCCTGCGGGGGGATTTCGTCAAAGATACCAACAACCGTGCCATCGATGCTGAGTTCGTGCGAGCTGAGCTTCCCTCTGGCGACCGTTCGATTCCACCGGTTGGCATGCCTCTTGATAAACAGCCAGGTATCCAGGGCGGCACATTCGAAAGCTGGTTCTCGGTAATCAGCGAATAGGGTAAAAGCCCCATGATAAGGCAGGCAACAGTCTGGTTTATAAGGACCAGCAAACACAACCATTTAGGATGCAACGTCGTTCACAGACGTAGAACGACAAAGAATTAGTAACTGGAGATAACTCATGAGCGCAAGTCAATCCGCGGTTCGACAAAAAATAAACGCCGAAGCAGCAAAAGCTGCCCGGACGAGAGATGATCCCGGCACATGCAAGTCCTTGCCTGAGTGCCCCGAATGCGGCGGCCTCGAATGTCTGTGCCGGCCGCGCTTTTTCGCCGGACAGCTATTGACCGAGGAAGACCTGAACCGCCTGGAACACTATATCGTCGAGAAGAACAAACTGCACAACCGTTACCTGCACGGCTCGGGCGTGGTCTGCGGGCTGGAGGTCGTCTGCCATCCTTGTCCCGATCGCGTCACCGTACGTACCGGTTACGCCCTGAGTCCCTGTGGAGAAGACATTGTGGTATGCCAGGATGCAGTCGTGAATGTCTGCGAACTCATACAAAAATGCAGGCCCGCGACTCATGCGCAGGACTGCGATCCGTTCCGCAACACCGGCGAGGAGAACTGCCAGAACTTGCCGGAAACCTGGGTTCTGGCGATCTGCTACGACGAAAAGCCATCGCGCGGCGTCACGGCGCTTCGGGGCAGCAGCGGGACTGCCTGTTGCTCGCGTTGTAACTGCGGCGGTTCCTCCGCCTGCGGTTGCAGTTGTCATACTCAGGGCAACGTCGGCAAGAAAAACAGCAATGGATGCCAGTCGACCCAGCGCAACCCGCCGCCGCAGTGCGAGCCAACAGTCACCTGCGAGGGGTACTCGTTTGTCGCTTATAAAGCACCGACAAATCCCGTCATGGGTAGAGAGAATCAGCCCAAAGGAGAATGGACCAGACGTTACGATAAATGTAGCTCGGCTTTGACGGCGATACTTTCATCAATTGACCCAGGGGCAAACAACCAGAAAAAGTATACGTGGTTTCAGGAATTCAAAGCCTCGCTGGTAGATTTTTTTCAGGAATACCCGACTTACGACTGTAGTTATCTGGAGAATCTCAATCAAATTACCTTGACAGATCCGCCTGACAGAGGGCGGGTGGCGTGGGAAAAAACTTTCAATTTATCCGCATCACGTATAACAGCACTCGCCGCTGAATATTGGGTACATTGCTTATGCTCTACGCTGCTGCCACCGTGCCCGCCGCCTGTGGAGTGCAATTGTGTGCCTCTAGCGACAATCAAGGTGCGTAGATCCGATTGCCATATCCTGGAAGTCTGTAATTGGGGGCCGCGCCGCTTAGTGCTTACCTTTCCGAATTTACAGTATTGGCTCTCTCCTTTGGGCTCTCAGGAAACATTGAGTACGGCCATAGCGAAACTATGCTGCGCACCTTTCCGGGAGAGGAGTTTAAAGTTACCGGCGGCTGCGCTGGACGTCTTAACTCACAGTAGTCCTTCAATGCGTGTTGCTCCCAGCGAAACCTCTAAATATCCATTCGCAGCTCTCCTTTCACAGACTTGGATGAATAAAGACAGGACCATAGATGCTCTCACTCTAATGCACGCCGCGTTGGGTTTTACAGACGAGACCAATAAACCACTCGCTAACAAATTCGAGTTCGAAAACGCGCTGCCGTTCCTGCTGCTGAATCAAGTCGTAAGGCCGACGCTCGAAGGCGTTCTTCCGAGCGAATGGACCGAGCTTATGGAAGTATTAGCCGCTCGCAAGGCCGCAGGTTCCGAAGAAGCAGCTGTTAGCGAACAAGAAATCGAGCTTAAGTCTCTTCGGAATGCTGTCATGAAATTACAGGAAACCATGCAGGAACAAGCGACGTTGATCGACAAGCTCGTCGAATCGCACTCAAATAACAGGCATAGGTAACAGGAGGCTTGTCATGTCATCTAGCCAGAACCAACGCCCCCGATTTTTTCAAGACCAATACCTTGGTGCCGAAGATCTTTCGGCGGCGGTCGATTACAGCCGTATTCAAATGGCCCGGCATGTGCTTGGCGCCCATAGCTGGGGTATTGCAACGGGTCTTCAACTCAAAGAGAAAAAACTGGCGGGCGGCCGGATTGAAATCTACGTGCTGCCAGGTTATGCTTGGGATGGCTTCGGCCGGCCGATTACTTTGCTTGCGCCGTATAAAATACCTACGGAGCTTTTTAAACCCTACGTCTTTAACGCCGCGATTGATAATGCCAAGCCGGAAGGACGGCTTATCAAGGTCTGGTTGCGCTATGATGAGTCACTCACCCAGAGCGCCCGGCCAGGCTTTGAAGTGTGCGATATAGAAGGCCAGAACTCCCGCGTTCAGGAAACCTTTCGGGTTGAAGTAGGAGAACGGAGTAACCATATAGATCAGCACGATCACATCATGGTAGCGGGCAATTCTATTGATGCCCAGGAAGTGATACAGAAGTTTGATTCCCCAGGCCTAACTCCACCTGTCTCCCTCTTTGACGAATCCGTTCCCTATCAAGATCTGCCTGAAAGTGATGCCAAGGTGCGTTGGCTGATTCCTCTGGGATGTGTCCGCTGGAAGCCGAATCAAAATTTGAACCAGTCTGGCAATTTCGTTAAACGAAGCGATGATGACCTGAAAGCAAGCCGCAAAATTAGACGATATATTGGTGTGGTGGCGGAGTCTATTCAAGCTGCTGATGGCATTTTGCGGATGCGTGATCGTACCAAAGATTATTCTGACGTGCAGTCTGACGATCTCGTTTGGGTCGAGGGCAAATTACGCGTAGAAGGTGATGCCAGGCTGTTCGGAGGCAAACTGGATTTCCTTGATAGTCACGGTCTGGATCAAAAAATTCCTTTATCCATCCAACGCGCGGATATGACGGGGGTAAGCGGCAGCCTGCAAGTGGTGATTGGCCAGACGAATAATGGCGCCAACACGTTTACGGTCGGGCCGCTTAAAGGCAAAAGTTTTGACGCGAAACTGACCGTACAGGATGACGGTAAAGTTGGCATTGGGACGTCCACACCTGCCGATACGCTTGAGGTTGCCGGGAATCTGCGCGTGGGCAAAAATCCACTGCGCTTTACCAGCAGTTGGTCGACCTTTCCTGATAACGCCACTAACCAAGCGGAAATATGCAATGAGACGAAAGACTTTAAGACACTGATGATCGTCGGCAATCGTTCTGCCGGGCCTGAACGTCGAGTTTCAGTCTGGGACTGGCTTGATGTTAAGGGCACGCTTGAAGTCACCGGCACGGCACGCGGTGGCCCCTGGACTGGCTTTTCGGACGTTAAATTGAAAAAGAATATCGAACCATTAACAGGTGCTTTGAACAAGTTGCTGCAATTGCGAGGCGTGTGCTTCGAATGGAGGGAGCCGGAAAAAATGGGTAATCTATCCGGCACGCAGATGGGCTTAGTCGCGCAGGAAGTAGAGAAAGTCTTTCCTGAATGGGTCGGTACTGGTCCGGATGGATATAGAGAACTCACCATCCGAGGCTTCGAGGCGCTGACTATCGAAGCGCTACGCGAGCTTAAGGCTGAAATCGAAAGTTTGCGCCAAAAAATGGAGCAGAAGAAATGAAAGAACAACTATTGCAACGACTCGATGAGCTCAGGTCGGAATTTGAAGCCGGCCAGAAAATGCTTGCCGAACTGGAGGCACAACAGGTCCATGTGAAGAGCTCTTTATTACGTATCAGCGGCGCAATTCAGGTGCTGGAAGAATTACTAAGTGAGGCGTCACCGGAAAATCAACCGCAAACGATTGTCGAGCATGAAAAAATTAGAGTAGTAACAACGTAATAGGATGACGGATGAACGCAAGTGTTACGACAAAAAATCGTCTGCTGATTCGCCGGTTTCAAGCGCAATACCAAATATCGCGCGACCATCCCGCGCCTGAGCGTATCCAGTCGCGATTGGACGAAGCAGTGACGCGTGGTCTTGCACAGACGCTCGCCCATGCATTGACGCCGTGGTTTTCAAAATCCGATGCCAGCATCTGGCTGATCCGGCAACTGGACGTGGAACTGGCAGTGAATGCGAACCTTGACGAAGAGCTCCTGAAGCGAACCTGGGCGGCCCAAATCGCTCGATCGACGGCAGTTAGCGTTCAAGGCGGGAGTGATGGCGAAAACGTCATGGGGTTTGCCAGTCGGGCGGCCTACCTAGCCCGCTTCTTGGCTGATTTGGCGCAAGGTCGCGCCTGGGGCAAGTGGTACTACGAAGGTTTTGAAGGTCTGCGTCCGCTGCCGGTATCGGCGGCGCTACGCACAACAGTTTGCGAACAGCCGGCAACCGGCCGGGAAGCCTTGCGATTGCTTCAGCCGTTCGAACTCGATCACTTGCTGCGCGCCTTGAGCGCGCAAGATGCGCGCCGCGTACTCGACAGTTTCGCCGAAACCGACGCTTCGAGCGATGACTTCGACTGTTTTCAAACGGTGTGGTCGATCTGGACTTTTCAAGTGGGAGAGGACTGGAGCAATGCCCTCAGGCTTTATCTCGACGCGAACAAAGAAAATGTCGGTGGGTTGCCTTTAAGGGCTGCGGCTCTGGCGCTGCTTCGTCTGCACCGCCGGCTTTCGAATGGCAAGTCTTCTCTGGTTACAATACTGACTAACGGGGACATAGCGGCCCTGTATGAATCCGTGGGAGCGTCGGATGCGGAGATGCTGGCGCCCTTACTGCGTTGTCCTCCCGAATGGGTTCAGGAAGTAAGTGGACAATTGCTCGCGCAGAACACCGGTTCGGTAGCTGCCGAAACTGTTGCATCGCCTGGTCCACGTCAAACAAACTTCGGCGGTCTGTTTTTACTGCTCCCGCTCATTGACGAACTGCCGCTGGAAGTGGCGACACACGATTGGCCGGATACCGAAGATGTTTCCGGCGTTACCCTGGCGCGCTTTCTATTGCTGATCAAGAGTTGCGGTCAGCCGCGTGCCCATAGTGTGTTTCACGATTTCCTGCTGCGCGACCTTCTCGGCATTCCGCCAGCCTTTTCTATGGATGCATTGGCCGACTGGCAGAAAGGGGTTTCAGCAAGCCATTTACAGGACTTTCTGAAAACTCTGGAGACCTGGCTTGCCGAGCGGGGCACTATACACGGAGAGACGCTGATTCTGACGCTCGCGTCCTCAAGCGCTCTAAGTCAAGGCCAGGGTCCACCCGCAATTCTGATCGACGCCGCCCGTGGCGTTTGGTTGTCGGTTACGGACTATTCCGCGCGCAATCCAAAACGTCCGCTCGGATCGTTGGGGCACTTTTTTTCTGGCGAAAGGCTGGAAAACGCCACGTTGCTCTGCGATCCGGCACTATTGGATTCCCTGCACTCGGCTTTTCCAGACAGGCAGATGCTCAGTCTTGACGACCCTGCGGTTGGCATACTGGTGGACGAAGATGATGCGCTCGCCGACATTCTGGCTCGGCTCGACAAGCTGCCGGATGATTTTGATTATTTATCTCTCCCAAAATCCTGGCGGATATCCTCGACATTCGACCGGGCCCTGAGCGTGGGAGCGCAGGGTTTATTGCGGTCATTTGCCTGGCGCTTGCCTGGATTCGCCGGATCAAACCTGCCTTACCTCTACAGCAACTTCCTCGACTTTGCAGGGAGCATGGAAGAAGAGACCGCGCGACGAGTGGTGCGGCTAGGGCGCCCCCCGCTGCACCTCATACTGAACATGACGGGCATGGAGCGTAAAATATATACACTCAGCTGGCTGGGCGAACGTCCATTCACGCTGTTCCCTGAAGGATGACGGCGATGTTCACCAGTCCGCTCGAACATCTCACCGCCGAGTTGCAGCGTCTCGATCTGCTGCTGCATCGGGAGATCCTGCGTCTGCGGGCTACCTATCAATTGTCGCTGGACGAGTTTCGCGGCCTGTATATCAGCGATGAGCAGGTCAACAGCCTGATCGATCAAAGCCTGGGTTACGAAGGTGTCCTATCGACACTTGATGAACTAACCCAGAGGGCCGAGGCATTACGCGAGTGCAACGCTGAACGGTTGTCCAATGAGATGCCTTGGCAGCGCCTGGTAGTAGAGTTCGGTCTCACACCGATCGAGCAGGACATCTTACTTCTGGCCGTCGCCCCCGAAATCGACCTTAAATACGAGACGCTCTACGCTTATCTCAACAACGACATCACCCGTAAATGGCCGACCCGTGATCTCGCCTTACGTGTTTTATCCGCATCTCCGGCAGAACGGGCGCAACTTCGCTCTTATCTGTCTCCTCGCGCCGCGCTATTCGCCGGGAACCTCCTGCACACGATAGAGCCGACCTTTCGCGCTTCGTCCTTGGCTCATGGGTTCGCCCTGATGCCGCCCATGGTCGATTACCTTCTCGGCTACTGCTACGAGGATGCCCGTCTCACGGCCTTCACGGAAACGGTCAACGGTTCAGTAGTATGGGACAAGATTCCGCTGCCAGCCGATGCTGTAACCCGGCTCCGGCAAGTTGCGAAACGCTTCAAAGCATCTAACGGGCCTTTGCCGTTACACCTGCTGGAAGGACGACCGGGCGCCGGACGGTCGCTCGCGGCGAGGGTGCTCTGCGGCGAACTGGGGTTCGCACTGCTCAAATTCGACCTGGAAGCCGCTCGCGCCTCGACCGAACCCCTGTCCGGGCTTATAAATGCCGCGCTTCTGCAAAGCCGCCTGGAACCCGCCGGGTTGTATCTGAAAGGCATCGAAACCTTGTTCGACAGCGCCGGCAAACCGCTGCCCGATGCCTATGCACTTGCCGCTACGCTGGCCGGCCAACCGCGCCCGATATTTCTGGCCTGTACGCCCGGAACGCAGGCAAGCGAATGGCTCAAACGCCAGAGCGTTCTTGGTTTCCACTTTCCGGAACCGGATTTCTCCGCACGCGTGTGGCTCTGGCAGGATGCCTTGGCGGAACAAAACGCCGCGCTGCCCGCAAGCGAAATCGACCTGCTGGCTGGTCGCTTTATCCTGAATCCCGGCCAGATCCAGGCGGCTGCGGCAGCCGCCGCCGAGACTTTGGAAGTCACCGGGACGCTCGACAGTACGGCCCTGTTCGGGGCGGCACGGGCACAGTCCGACCGCAGCCTCGGGACACTCGCGGTCAAGGTAAAACCGATCCATGGCTGGGATGATCTCGTGCTGCCCGGCGCCACGCAGTCTCGCATCCGGGAACTTGCGTCCGCAATCCGCTTCCAACATGTCGTTTATTCGGAATGGGGATTCGAGCGGCGTATCGCTTCGGGCCGTGGCGTAAAGGCGCTGTTCTCCGGCGGTTCGGGCACCGGCAAGACCACGACCGCCAGTGTGATCGCCAAGGATCTCGGGCTCGATCTTTATAAGATTGATCTCTCCAGTATCGTCAGCAAGTACATCGGCGAGACCGAAAAAAACCTCGACCGCATTTTTCAGGCTGCGCAGTCCAGCAACGCGATCCTGTTTTTCGACGAGGCCGATGCCCTGTTCGGCAAGCGCTCGGAAGTCAAAGACGCCCATGACCGCTACGCCAACATCGAAGTATCTTACCTCCTGCAAAAGGTCGAAGACCACGAAGGCATCGTGATCCTGGCCAGCAACCTGAGCAAAAACATCGACGAGGCCTTTTCGCGCCGCCTGCACTATGTGATCGATTTCCCCCTGCCGGATGAAACCCACCGCGAACGGCTTTGGCGCTCTATGTTCCCGCTGGAAGCACCACTGGCGAAAAACCTGGACTGGCGGTTTCTCGCCAAGCAGTTTTCCATCGCCGGCGGCGACATCAGGAACGTGGCGCTGGACGCAGCCTTTCTCGCCGCCCAGGACGGCCGGGTCATCACCATGAAGCAGCTTATTAATGCCATGGCCCGGCAGATGAAAAAGCAGGGTCGCATTCCGTCACCGACGGATTTCAAGCAATACCACACGTTGATCGGCGAAGGCGAGTGAGGAGAAGGATGATGACGACGGGCAAAGTCAAATCTATCGAAAATACCCAGAAGGGCCCGGAATCGTCCTCGCCGATCCACGCATTTGTGCGGCAACCGGGCCCCGGCGTTCCCCACACCGCCTTTGATGTTGCCATGGTTCCCCAGATGGCTGGGAACCAAGCGCTTCAGCGATCGATACGCTCTGGAGCGATTCAGGCCAAGCTCTCCGTTAGCCAACCATTCGATCCTTACGAGCTGGAAGCAGATCGAGTGGCGCAGCAGGTTATGACCATGCAAGCCGGCCCATCCTTTGTAGTTGGCGGTTTGTCCTCTGTCCAACGACAGATTCCAGAAAAAGATGAGGTGGTGCAGACGAAACCCCTGGTGACCGTGGTTACGCCGCACGTTCAACGCTCATCGTTGAACTCCTCGCGAAGCGTTCAGCCCGGAGCAGCTTTCGAGGCGGGGCTTGGCACCGGTGGCCGGCCGCTGCCGTCGGACATTCGCGCATTCATGGAGCCACGGTTCGGCGCCGACTTCAGTGGAGTGCGGCTGCATGCCGACGACAACGCCGTGGAGCTGAATCGCGCGATCGGTGCGCAAGCGTTCACGCACGGATCGCACATCTATATCGGTGAGGGCGGGAGCGACGTCGGGTCAGCCGCAGGAAAACAGTTGCTCGCGCACGAGCTGACGCATACAATCCAGCAGGGTGCTGCCGGCGGACGCGCGGTCGCGAGGTCACCGGTCGTGCAGCGCCAACCGGCGCCTGCCGCTCCGACGCCTTCGCCTGCGTCGGGCGCCACGAAACCTGGCCCTCCAGCCCCGGTGGTGGGTGCCTCGAAGGCCGAAACCGACCCGGTGGAGCTGCCATTGGTTGCGCGACGGCTTCCGATCACATTTACATCGACTCGGCGCGATCTGAGGCTCACGACTGAAGACTTGAGCGAATTCGAGATTCTGAAGGGAGAAATTTCGACACCGCCAATCCCGATCCCAGACACCGGCGTTTCGGCGAAGTTCAGCGCCAAGGCGGACCAAGGGATCCGTCTCACCAACTTCAGCCTCTTCATGACGCCAATCATGGGAGAGATCGAGGCGTCCCAGATCGCTGCCGCTCAGTCGAGCTCCGGCCCAAGCACCTTGGGTGTGATCGGAGCGGCGACGGGAGGCGTCATTGGCGGTCTCGCGGGCGCGGTGCTGGGGCTCCCAGGCATCGTGAAGGGAGCGGAGATCGGTGGGATCGCTGGCGGCAAGGCAGGAGAATCGCTGGCCGACCTCTTCGCTGGCGACAAGGAGTTCAAGGTCAGGCTTACCCAAGGTGGTGGCGGCCTGAGCGCCACGCTCGCCTACAGCCCCGAACTGACGATGACACTGAGCGCAACGGGCTTCTCGTGGCTGGCGACGCTTGAAACGACTTTGCTCACCAACCTTATGCTGACCTTGGAGGCGCTCCTCGACTTCAAGGAAAGCTACGTCAGCCTGACGTTCCGAAGTGGCCACCTCCTGCCTTCAGAATTCGAAATCAAGCCGGTGATTCGGCCTGTCCTCACAGCCACGTTCGATGCCAGCGGCCAGCTGATCGCCAGGCTGGTGATCCTGCCGTTCCTCCGGAATGAAGAACCGAAGGTCGGTGAAGAGGAAGCAATTGAGGCCGCCGAGGTCGTCAGCGTGCCGTTCCACCTGTTCAGTTGGGAAGGCACGTTTGAAGGTGATCCGATCCTCACGGCGGTGAAGGGCTCGCCGCTCGAGTTTCGCGACAAACGCGTGAAGGCGGATCAAGGAAAGATTCCGGCTGCGTTCAAGAGTGGCCTGGGGAGTTCCAAGCTGAAAGCCGACACCAAGAAGCGCGAGAAGGTCAAGGAACCGGAGAGTACAGGTGGGCCACACACCGGTCTGGTCTGGAATGACGCGATCCCGGTATATGTCAATGATTTTGAGACACCCGTTATAAGAATATTAGTGTAGATCGAGTGTACCGTTTTCCTGGTCGTGAGCCTCCTTTACCGTCCGTGGAAGGGGCGGGTTAATCCAAGCGGCTTC
>JAQTMV010000032.1 GCA_028714175.1 Methylococcales bacterium | reverse complement strand
CGGCCAAGCTCCGCGTGTTCTAATCCAGGCTAGCCAGGCAATCGACCGGCTCATTCAGGAGGCTAAATTGGCGAACTGAAAACTTGACTCAATTTTAAAGATCAATCTCACTCAAGGAGCTCTAGTCAGGAAAAGGCTGGTCAGTTACTCAAGTGGCAGAAAGCCCTCATGATCGATCGGGAAACCGTTCGTAAACACTATACACGCTATCGCCAAGGGGGGATTGCCGGCACTACAGAAGTACAAGGCAGGCGGTAGCGAGCCCATGCTGAATAAGACGCAGAGAGCATTCAAGTATGTTGCATTTATATGCTCCAAGGTATTACATAAGAGGGAGTATTTGATTAAGAATCTTGCCGTTGGTTACCAGGATCTGCTTTGGAAACAAACCTTCATTGCCTTGAAAATCGGTCACGGTGGCACCTGCTTCGCGGGCAATTAAAACACCCGCGGCAACATCATACAGGTTTAATTCCTGCTCCCAAAAAGCATCTACCTGACCATCTGCTACCAGACATAAATCCAGTGCCGCCGAGCCAAAACGCCGCTGTCCTGTGGTGTTTTGAGCGATTCTTCCAAACCGCTGCAGGTTGTTATCCATCAAGTAAGAC
Source organism: Methylococcales bacterium (assembly GCA_028714175.1). GTDB lineage: Bacteria > Pseudomonadota > Gammaproteobacteria > Methylococcales > Methylomonadaceae > JAGXGJ01. The sequence continues at coordinate 31,591 of JAQTMV010000032.1, read as the reverse complement.
CGCAGGCAGGCAAAGCCGGTAGCGACCATCGCTTCAGCAAGATCACATTCAGAAGAAACAGTGATAGGCAGATCGTTTTTCCAGGCTCCGCTGCCCTTCTCTGCGCAGTAGTAATCATTCAAAGCCGGCGCATAAACCGCGCCGATAACAAGCTCTTGATCAATTTCCAGTGCGACACTGATAGCCCAAAAGTATTGGCCTCTTGCAAATGAATGGGTGCCGTCGATAGGGTCGACTATCCACCTATTGGTCTGATTAGCGCTTTGCCCACTCTCTTCTCCCCAAAAACCAAATTCCGGGTATTTCCTGGCAAGGGCCTCTTTTAAAAAATCCTCAACGGCAACATCAGCAGCGGTGACAAAGTCTCGTGGGCTTTTTTTATTGACTTCCATACTTTTTAAGCCATTAAAATAAGCCATTGCAATTGATCCTGCTTCACGGACAACTTCTTCAAGAACAGCAAGCGAAATGGACATCTAGCGTAACCTCGTAAGCTAAGGTGTAAAAACTTAATTTACTGCAAGGGAATTTTTAGCCTTTAATCTTGCCGACCCCTTTAATATCTTTCGCTAAATAACCCGCCGCATTAACAGGCACAGAATCAATAGCCAAAATAGCGCCTAACTCACTCATCGCTTTTTGATAAACCTTGCGCTTAAAATACACCACATCGTTAAGCGGTTCCCAATAATCTACCCAGCGCCAGCTATCAAACTCAGGTTTAGGGCAGTGGTCAAAACGCACGTTTGAATCCGGTGTTATCAATCTCAACATATACCAGATTTGCTTTTGCCCTATGCATAAAGGCATCGAGTTCTTGCGTATATAACGCTCAGGCAGCTGATAACGCAGCCAATAACGAGTACGCCCAAGCATTTGCACATGCTGTTGTTGCAGCCCGGTTTCTTCCCACAATTCTCGATACATCGCTGTTTCAGGGTCTTCGTCGTCATTTATTCCGCCTTGCGGGAACTGCCATGCGTTCACGCCCATCCGTTTTGCCCAAAACACGCGACCCTCGTCATTGCAAAGGATGATCCCGACATTGGGCCGGTATCCTTTAGAGTCTATCATGTTAAAACCTGTGTCTTTATCCGCCCTGTATCTTGATATTGCTAACTGGTAAAATTGCCAGGATAGGCCGGATTGTTTGTAATGAGCCCATTGTTCCATAAATAAACTGTAGATACCAGAGCATACAGTCCTTTTAATTACTTCAGACAGGTTTAATGTGAGTTTAGCGATTTTTGATTTGGATAATACCTTGATAGCCGATGACAGCGATTACTTATGGGGACAATTTCTTGTCGATCAGGGCATTGTTGATAAAGATTATTATGAACGCGCCAACGCTAAATTCTACGATGATTACAAACAGGGTACGCTGGATATTGCCCAGTTTCTGCTCTTTTCCCTGCAACCCTTGGCCAATAACGACACTGAACAACTCTATCGGTGGCGGGCACAATTTGTCCAAAACATCATCACTCCGCTTTTGCTACAACCCGCTCAGCAGTTGATAGCCAAACATAGAGACCGGGGCGATACCTTGCTGGTCATTACCGCAACCAATCGATTTGTTACCAAACCTATTGTTGAACTCTACGGCATTGAGCATTTACTGGCAACGACGCCCGAGTTTGTGGACGGTAAATTTACCGGCGGTTTTGAAGGCATTCCCTGTTTTCAGGAAGGCAAGGTAAAATTACTGGAAGAATGGTTGAAAAGTTCAAGCGAAACCATGCAGGACAGCTGGTTTTATAGTGATTCGCACAATGACTTGCCCTTGCTTAAGAGGGTGGATCATCCTGTTGCTGTTGATCCTGATGAAAAACTGAAGCAATTCGCCAAGGCAGCTAATTGGCCGATTATTAGCTTAAGGGATGGTGGATGTCCGACACATCATTTTCATAAGTAGGTCTGAGCAGCAGGTTACTTCTTCCTTATATAAAAAATCTGGGCATCCGAGTGTTTTATAAACTCAACAATTTGATGACCCGCCTGGTCGATATAAACTCCAAAATCCAGATGCGCAGCAGGGTCGGTGGCGATGACTTTTACCACATCGCCACTGGACATTTCCATCAAGGCTTTTTTCAGACGCAACAACGGTAAGGGACACAGCAAACCGCTAGCATCGACTTCCAGTTTAAATTCAATCATATTTTTTAGTTGCTCAAGCAAATTTCAGATTGCTTATAATACCACTTCCAAATGAATCTACGAATTATCATGACAGCATGGAATATTTTCCAGTTTTTGTAAATCTCAAAGAGCAAGAGTGCCTGGTTGTAGGCGCTGGCGAAATCGCGGCACGCAAGATCGAACTGCTTGTACGCGCCGGCGCGAAAATCACTGTGATAGCCAGAGAGATAAGTGCTGCCGTATCTAGCTTACAGATTGATCACAAACTGACTGTACTGCAAAAATCCTTTGCACCAACTGACCTGCGTGACTTTAGGCTGGTAGTATCAGCTACCGATAATGCCGAAACCAATAAACTGGTTGCCAGAATCGCTGATAAACAAAACATACTTGTTAATGTGGTTGATAATCCTGAGTTGTGCAGTTTCATTTTCCCGGCCATTATCGATCGCTCGCCCATCATAGCAGCAGTATCCTCGGGCGGAGCAGCCCCCGTTTTAGCCCGATTACTCAGGGCCAAGATAGAAAGCATAATCCCTCCCGCCTATGGGCGACTGGCGCATCTTGCAGAAAAATTTAGAATTGACGTTAAAAAACACATTAATGAAGCCGCTCAACGCAAAATTTTCTGGGAAAATATCTTTCAGGGTTCTGTTGCCGAACTGATATTCTCGGGAAATGAGCAGGAAGCCGAGCAACAATTAGTACAAGCCCTCGACAAACAAAAAGACAGTGTTAGCCTGGGCGAAGTCTATCTGGTAGGAGCAGGTCCCGGCGCTCCTGACTTATTGACTTTTCGCGCCTTACGATTGATGCAGCAAGCCGATGTTGTTGTCTATGACCATCTGGTTTCACCGGAAATTCTCGATTTGGCACGCCGGGACTCGGAAAAAATTTATGTGGGCAAGCAACGGCAAAATCATACGCTGCCCCAGGAATCCATCAATACCCTGCTTGCAGACCTGGCAAAAGCGGGGAAACGGGTGGTGCGATTAAAAGGCGGCGATCCTTTTATTTTTGGCCGCGGCGGTGAGGAAATTGAAACCTTAATGCAACAGGGTATCAATTTTCAGGTCGTCCCAGGCATTACTGCCGCTTCCGGTTGCGCGACTTATGCAGGTATTCCACTTACGCACAGAGACCATGCACAATCCTGCACTTTCGTCACCGGCCACCTGAAAGATAATTCTATCAATCTAAACTGGACACAACTTGCAGCGCCCAATCAAACCATTGTTATTTATATGGGACTGGTGGGACTGGAAAAAATATGCCATTCTTTGATAGCTCACGGCAGTCCCAAAGACTTGCCTATTGCCTTAATTCAGCAAGGCACTACTACAAATCAGCGAGTCATTACCGGCACGCTGGAAACATTACCGGTTATCATTGCCGGTTCGAATATCAAACCGCCAACCTTGATTATTATTGGCACTGTAGTCACTTTACATGACAAACTGAGCTGGTTTCACAGCAGTGATACTGATGCTTGAATCATCAGCTTGCAGCGCCGATAATATAACGTAAACGTTCAGTTGTCGTTCATTGCACTCATAACTTAATGTAAGATAATGCAGTTTAAGAGAAATAAAAAATAAAACAATTGAATTTTCCCGTTAAATTCCCTATCCTTTGAGCGCTTAACTTTTAATCGGACTGTATTAATTCCTAAAAAAAACTACAGTTCTTTTTTAACACCAAGAGAGGTCAACATGAAAAAATCACTAGGTACGTTAGCAGGTATTGTTTTAATCGCTTTAAGTGGATCAGCGCTTGCTGATGAACAGCTTGAGATCGGGCAAAAAATTTATGACCGTGCTTTTGGCCGCGGTTGCGGTACTTGCCACGATATCGCTTCAAATCCACAGTTACCCGCTTTAATTAAAGCAGGTCAACTGGACAGAGCGAAATTCGAACAAGTTCTAAGAGATGGCAAAGGCGGTATGCCGAAAGCTATGGATGAGATTATGAAGAACAAAGCAGTCGAAAAAGCCGGTTACACGGAAGAATTGGCCATTGATGCATTGTACAAATATATCAGCAGCAAATAACAATAATAAAACAAGCGCAAAAAAAAAGCCGCCCCAGCCTATGATTGGGGCGGCTTTTTTGTGTCAAAAAAAATCGTATCAGAACAACCCAAGGGCTTGCCCACCTGTTATTTTTTGCCTAAACAGCGTGTGATGGCTTCTTTAAACGGCAGGCGATAATGATTTTTAAACCAGATTCCCGCAACAGCCGCCAGCATTAACCCGCAAGAAGCAAGCGTCACGTAGATAAGGCGTTTCAGCTCAGACATTTCCTGCATTAATTGCTCATTAGCGATGACTACTTTCTCTTTTTTAGCGGGCTCTGAATAAGAACGCAGCACTTTTACATCATTTTTCAAATCTTCAATCGTACCTAATGCGGTGGATACCGTGCCGAGGCGAACACTCTCCTCCAGCGTTCTAAGCTTACTTTCAATAGAACCACTGACCAAACCAACAAACTGCCCTTTCAGCGAATTAACTTCAGCAGACAATACCGGATTCATTTCAGCAACATAAACTTCAGATTTTTTATAATCTGTAACCTCATTAGCAGGGAACATGAAAAAGCCGGCAATAACAATAACTGTCATCAGGAAAATAACCACAGCCGTTAACCATCGATTCACTTTCATCAATCCCTGATGCGAAGGTATTGTTTGCAGCACCACAATCTCTGATTTTGTCTTGTGCATATCGCTCATTATTCACTTCCTCTCAAACCAGGCACAGGCAAGCATCCCGGTTGGACAAATGTTATTTTTATAGAACTACTTAACTTATCATTATACAAGCTAAATAACATTTGTCCTGTGTTTTTATAGGCTGAATTAACGCAGTTGCCTGGTAGCGGCTATACGCATTCTCAGAGCGTTTAATTTAATAAAACCTTCGGCATCTTTTTGATTATAGGCGCCGCCATCATCCTCAAATGTGGCAATACTTTCATCAAACAGGCTGTCGGTAGCAGACGCTCTGCCAACCACAATGACATTGCCTTTATAAAGCTTAAGCCTGACTTTACCATTCACAGATACCTGGGAAGCATCAATCATGGTTTGCAACATAAGGCGCTCAGGACTCCACCAATAACCGTTATAGATCAACGATGCGTAGCGCGGCATTAACTCATCCTTCAAATGCGCCACTTCCCTGTCCAAAGTCAATGATTCAATTGCCCGATGCGCTTTCAGCATCACCGTACCTGCAGGCGTTTCATAACAGCCGCGCGATTTCATGCCGACATAGCGATTTTCAACAATATCCAGCCTGCCGATGCCATTGCTACCTGCAATGTTATTCAATTGTTCCAGAACGGCGGCAGGCGCATAAGGAACATCATCGATTGCTACGATATCGCCCTGCCGATAAGTCAATTCTATATAAGTCGCTTGATCCGGAGCCGCTTCAGGCGAAACAGTCCAGCGCCACATATCTGCTTCAGGTTCTGCCCAGGGATCTTCGAGAATACGGCCCTCATAGGAGATATGCAGTAAATTGGCGTCCATTGAATAAGGCGATGCCTTGCCTTTTTTCATTTCGACCGGAATACCATGTTTTTCAGCATAAGCCAGCAGGGTTTGCCTGGAGGTCAACTCCCATTCACGCCAAGGCGCGATGATCTGTATATCGGGACGTAATGCGTAAGCGCCCAGCTCAAAACGCACCTGATCGTTGCCTTTGCCGGTCGCGCCATGGGAAATGGCCATAGCGCCGGTTTCGTTTGCGATTTCAATCAAGCGCTTGGCAATCAGAGGACGGGCAATCGATGTACCCAACAGATATTCACCTTCATAAACCGTATTGGCACGGAACATAGGAAAAACAAAATCACGAGCAAATTCTTCCCGCAAATCTTCAATATAAATATCTTTAATGCCGGCAGCTTTTGCTTTGGCGCGCGCAGGTTCTACTTCTTCGCCCTGCCCTATATCAGCCGTAAAAGTAACAACTTCGCAGGCATAAACATCCTGCAACCATTTAAGTATGACGGAGGTATCCAAACCTCCGGAATAAGCTAATACAACTTTATTGATTTTTGACATGACGCCTTGGTACTCCGAGTAATAAATTAAAAAATTATACCCGAAAATTAACTCTTCGGCAGAAGCGATGACCAGGCATCAGCAGGGCAAACGCGCTATATATAAATTCGGGTGAGGTTATTACAAGCTTGTCTTGAAAAATTACTCATGAATAATGAGAACTAAATCCTGGTTTGAACTAAAATTCAACCTTACTATAATAGTTTTTGCTTTACTTGCCATTATGGTACGATTTTAATATTAGTTTTTTAATGAGAGTTTAAAAATGACTAAGACATCCTCTAAATCAGCGACTAAAACCGGCACATCCAATAATCCAGAAACCGATACTGATGACGATGATATTTTTGAAGGTGGCGATTATATTTCACTTTCTGAAAGTCTTGAAGAAGAAACGGTAAAAAGAGATTCACGCAGAAAAATTGAAATTTATTGGGAAAAAAAGCGCTTAAAAGAGCAATTTGAAGATTTTGATGAATCTGAATTTGGCTTCTGATCGTTAATAAATCAGTCTGTTAACCCTGTGTTAAATCTGAAAGTACGGCAAATATATAATATTCACACCACATTAAGCATACTCACGATTGCAGGTTAAGTTTTTTATTCATAACTTCATCCCCTCAAGAGCAATTTTCACCGTTTGCACTCTTATTTGGTGCCTGTTGCCAGTTAATTTTTGTTGAACCACTTTAATACCCTGATTTTTGTTTAACCATGCTATAAATACCGTACCTACCGGCTTTTTTGCCGTACCGCCATCCGGCCCTGCTATGCCAGTCACGGCAATGGCACAATCTGCATCACTATGAGCTAATGCGCCAGTAACCATTTCTGTCGCCGTTTGAGCGCTCACAGCGCCGTATTTTTCCAGCGTCTCCGGTTTAACGTCCAGCATTTGCATTTTCGCTGCATTACTGTAAGTCACAAAACCCCGGTCAAACCAGGCTGAACTTCCCGGAACTTCGGTAATCATTTGCGCAATCCAGCCGCCGGTACATGACTCGGCGGTGGCTATTTTTTTTCCTTTTGACGCTAACAATCGACCCAGTTGCTGTGCAAGTTCAAATAATTCATTCTCCATGATGTGGCCTCGTGCGACTTCAGATAAAATAGAACCATGAGTATAAAACAAAATCCTGCCACCCCGCACACTCCAATGATGCAGCAATATTTGCGCATCAAATCAGATCACCCCGACACACTTTTATTTTATCGCATGGGGGATTTTTACGAACTGTTCTTTGACGATGCTAAAAAAGCTTCGCAATTACTGGATATTACTTTAACCAGCCGCGGGCAATCGGCAGGATTGCCAATTCCTATGGCCGGCATACCCTACCATGCAGCAGAAGGCTATCTTGCCAGACTATTAAGAAGCGGTGAGTCAATGGCCATTTGCGAACAAATCGGTGATCCTGCGACGTCTAAAGGCCCGGTCGAGCGCAAAGTTGTGCGTATTGTTACGCCGGGCACCGTCACTGATGAGGCCTTGCTTGAAGATCGTCAGGATAATTTACTGGTCGCTGTGTGCTCGTTCCCAAGCTCCAGCTTGGGAACGAAGCAGGGCATTGCCAGTCTGGATTTAACCAGTGGCCGCTTTGTCCTGCAACAGGTGGAGTCTGAAGAGCAATTACTCAACGAAGTGGCCAGGCTTAATCCGGCTGAATTGCTCTTTAGTGAAGACTGGCCGCTGCCTTCAAGTTTAAAAAAACGTCTCGGCTTATGCAGAAGACCACCCTGGCATTTTGAGCCGGAAAGCGCCAGACAAAGCGTACTAAAGCAATTTAATACACTTGATTTAAAAGGCTTTGGCTGTGATAACCTGCCCGCCGCTATTGCTGCCGCGGGTGCCTTGCTACACTATGTTAAAGATACCCAGCAAGGCGCATTACCTCATATTCAGGGCATCCGCACCGAAAACAGTGCCGACAGCATTTTGCTGGATGCTGCCAGCCGCCGCAATCTTGAACTGGATTATCATCCTTCGGGGCAACTTCAATACACGCTATTTGGCGTATTGGACAAAACCGCCACGGCAATGGGCAGTCGCTGTTTAAGGCGCTGGATCAATAGACCATTACGCGACCACGGCATTCTTAATAATCGTTATGCCTGCGTTGATACGTTACTTGATCGCAGCCTTTACAAGGATGTGCACACCCACCTGCGGCAAGTCGGCGATATTGAAAGAATTAGTTCGCGTATCGCTTTAAAATCAGCGCGTCCCCGTGATTTGCTGGTATTACGCAATACCTTGGCAGTGTTGCCCGCATTACAACAGCTGCTTGCGACCAGCGATAACCCCCAGCTTGCCCAATTAAGCAAACAAATCGGCGAACAGCCGGAGCTATTAAAGCTGCTGCAACAAGCCCTCATTGATAATCCACCGGTGCTTATTCGTGACGGCGGTGTAATTGCACCAGGCTACAATCAGGAACTGGATGAGCTGCGAAACTTAAGCCAAAACGCCGATCAGTTTCTCCTTGACATGGAAACCAGAGAAAAAGCTGCAACCGGCATTACCAACCTTAAGGTCAACTACAACCGGGTCCATGGTTATTATATTGAAATTTCCCGCTTGCAGGCGGAAAAAGTACCCGCACATTACCTCCGCAAACAGACCATAAAAGGAGCTGAGCGTTATATTACCGACGAATTAAAATCGTTTGAAGACAAGGTGCTCAGTGCCAAAGACAAGGCTTTGTCCTTTGAAAAGTATTTGTACGAAGAATTGCTTAACTCTATTTCCGCCGTACTGATTCCGCTGCAACGGAGCGCAGCCGCTCTCGCTGAACTGGATGTGCTGGTTGTGTTTGCCGAACGCGCGCAGTCGCTGAACTTGTCGCAGCCGACGCTGATTGACAAACCAGGCCTGACAATTGAAGGCGGCCGCCATCTGGTCATTGAGCAGGTATCCGATATTCCTTTTGTGCCTAACGATCTATCGCTTTCCAGCCAGCGCCGCATGTTGATCATCACCGGCCCCAATATGGGTGGTAAATCAACTTATATGCGCCAGGCGGCACTCATCGTGTTAATCGCTCACATAGGCTGTTATGTGCCGGCTAAATCTTTGGTGTGCGGCCCTATCGACAAGATTTTTACCCGGATTGGCGCCTCTGATGACTTGGCTAGCGGCCGCTCTACGTTTATGGTGGAGATGTCGGAGACAGCCAACATTCTGCATAATGCCACCTCAAAAAGCCTGATTTTAATGGACGAGATTGGCCGAGGAACCAGTACTTTTGATGGCTTGTCTTTAGCCTGGGCGTGTGCCGATCATCTGGCTAAAGAAACCAAAGCCTTTACACTATTCGCGACACATTATTTTGAATTAACCACGCTGGCCGATGAACAGAAAAGCATCCATAACGTGCATTTGGATGCGATGGAACACGGCGACAAAATTATTTTTTTACATGCCGTTAAAGACGGCCCGGCCAATCAGAGTTACGGCTTGCAAGTCGCTGCTCTCGCCGGTGTATCGCGTTCCGTCATTGACAAAGCCAAAACCAAACTGCGGCATCTGGAAGATCATGCCTACAATGAGCAACAAAGCGCAACAGGTGTTAACCAGCTGGATTTGTTTTCATTTAAAGAATCACATCCGGTAATAGACATGCTTGAAGAAATAAACCTGGATGATGTCAGCCCCAGACAGGCACTGGAATTGCTTTATAAGCTGAAGGCGATGGTGTAACTGTCAGAAGCTGTTCTACCTAAACAAACCGGCCCGGAAAGCCAACTAAACAAAAACCGTAGGATGGCCGTGCTTCGGTTGAGCATTTTGTCAGGTTTTGATTTTAAGAAATTCATCGACCGTTAACCCGATATCTTTTGCAATTTGCCGAAGCAAAATCGGTGACACATCACGCCCAGCGTGAAATGGGACTGTTGTACATCTGCCGTCAGGGTGGCGAAACTGTTTATGCGAGCCTCGTTGCCGAAGTTCGCTAAACCCCAACGCCTCAAGCAATGCAACAACCTCGCGAGGCTTAAGAACAGGGAGGTGTCCCATATTCAAGCCACAACAACATTTTGGGTGCCAATAAATTCGGCTTCCAATACCGGCTCACCATCTTCAAGCAGCATTTCAACGACCTCCCGAAGATTTTGATTAAGTTCATCCAAGGTTTCCGCCTGTGTATGCGCCCCTTGGAACCCGGGAATAAACCCCACATATAAGCCGGTATCCTGACATCGTTCAACAATCGCCGTGTAACTTCTCATACTAATTTGCCCCTAAGTTATTACTAAAGCAGAAAAACTCTGCATACATCGATCAAGTAATAATACGCCTAAACTGAAAAGCCACAAACTCGAATCGCAAAACGCCCGTCTCACTGGAGCGCGATTTTGGGCCCCATTTATGGCTCGCACGGTCAATAATGATCCCGCTCGTGGGTTGAGGGAACATGTGTATGTAGTACGTTTTGCCTGACTTGAACTCAACAGCGATTTCTCGTGTTGTGCCTATTTCCAATGCTCCCAAGTCGTCGGGACCATGCGGCCCCAAAAAGATATTCACCGACTTGTCCTCGTCTTAATGGGGCCCAACGTTGGAGCGTCCGTGGTCCCACCAGGGTTAGACCGGACAATCCTAAGACACTCCAGAGGTAATGGGCATCGTTCTGTGCGCTTCACTCTTAAGAATCCAGACATTATCGTCGAGTAAATTACCTGCATTCGCTAAAATCATGATGCTCTCCACCATGTTTTACAACCCTTTTAACAGGTCCTTTTTAATATCGTCAATTTGTTCCAGTCCCACCGAAATCCTGACCAAGCCATCTTTAATCCCGGCTGCAGCTCTGACTTCAGGTGTCAATCGACCATGAGTGGTCGTGGCCGGATGAGTTATCGTGGTTTTAACATCGCCCAGATTTGCTGTAATTGATAGCATTTCTGTTGCGTCGATCAATTTCCAGGCATGTTCCTTGCCGCCATTTAATTCAAAACTGACTATTCCGCCGAAGTGACTTTGTTGGCGTTTCGCCAATTCGTGCTGCGCGTGCGATTGCAAGCCGGGATAGTGAACTTTTGCAACGGCAGGTTGTTGTTCCAGCCACTTGGCCAGCTCAAAAGCACTGTCGCAATGTGCTTTCATTCGGATGGACAGTGTTTCCAGGCCAGACAAAAATACCCACGCATTAAATGGGCTCATCGTTGCACCGCCAGTGCGCAGATAAGGATAAATATACTTTTCTATTATTTCTTCGCTGGCAATTACGGCGCCGCCAACACAGCGTCCCTGGCCGTCGATATATTTGGTTGCCGAATGAATAACAATATCGGCGCCTGATTCAAAGGGTTTTTGCAGCACAGGTGTACAAAAACAGTTATCAACGATCAGCAAGCAATTGTTTTTATGGGCAAGTTTAGCTAATAATTCAATGTCTGCAATTTCAATTAAAGGGTTGGAGGGTGTTTCCAGAAACAAAAACCGGGTATTGGGTTTAATAGCGGATTCCCATGCGCCTGCATTGGTCAAGTCAACAAAATCGGTAGTTACACCAAATTTGCCGAAATAGTTCTGAAACAACAATACGGTATTGCCGAAAACGCCGCGTGAACAAACAATATGATCACCTGCTTTAAGCAGTCCCATACCGACCGCCATAATAGCCGCCATACCTGATGCAAACGCCAGGCAGCGTTCTCCTTTTTCCATAAGCGCCAGTCTTTCCTGAAAGGCATTCACTGTCGGGTTGGTAAAGCGGGAATAGATATTGCCCGGTTTTTGTCCGGTAAAGCGCAAGGCCGCCTCTTCAGCGTTTTTAAACACATAACTGGACGTTGCAAAAATGGGTATGCTGTGCTCATCTTCATGAGTGCGTTTGTGTCCGGCTCTTATCGCCTGAGTTTCCAGGGAATAGTCGTTCCATTTATTATCGTTCATTGTTTGTGATGGAGGGATAAGCTTAAAGAAACAGCAATTTTAACATTTTTTTCTTTACCGCTATCTGAATAACGATTGCCCGACAAAAATTTTCCTTCTGAACTATCATTACTTAGCATAGCAGTCAGGTCTCAAACACCAAGCGGTGGAAATGTGAATCAATGGCCAGTATTAGTAATTCCGGGCGAGCGTCGGGGATTAACAAAAATACCGTCATCAGTGCGCTAAAAAACAGGCTATCCTTAAACTAATGAGTTTATGTCCGCGCCTGTTCAGCAACTCGTTTTGGATGTGATCAGTGCAATGGGTACATGCACCGAATATGGAATAAAGCGCTCCAGACATAATGAACATCAGTGATTAGTACGCCTATTACATAGAAAAATGGAAACATACTATTCTCCAAGACTACGAACTGAACGAATGATCGTAGTCGGTCGCGTCGTACTGGCTGTTTTATCGCTTTTGGTGATGCGACTGGCTCCCTATGAACCTTCCAATTACAGCGACACTTTGCATATACTGCTCACCGTTTACCTGGGCTATTCCTTACTGATGATTTTTCTGGTCTTGACTTCAGCTTTGCGGCTGGAAATGTTAGGGCTTGTCACCCATATCATCGATGTCGCTATCTTTACCTCGCTGGTGTTTTTTACCGAAGGAACTAACAGTCCCTTCTTCGCCTATTTCGTTTTTGCGATATTTTGTGCTGCTCTGCGCTGGCAAAAGAACGGCACTTTATTGACAACACTTGCTTTCCTGTGTTTATTCATCGGGATAGGCTTTTCCATGGAAGTTACCCAGAATACTCGCGACTTCCAGCTTAATTGTTTCATCATCCGCAGCGTCTATCTCGCCACCATTGCACTGCTGCTGGTTTACTTGACTGCCAACGAAAAACGCGTACGCAACGAACTGAGCAAACTCCATGACTGGCCAAGCAATACCAATATAACCGGTTCGCCACAGACTTTAATCCGGGAAGCATTGGCTTACGCCGCCGAAGTAATGAACGTGCCGCGCTTGCTGATAATTTGGGAAGAGCAGGAAGAACCTGTACGCCATATTGGTTACCTGTCTCCTGAAGATTTCCAGTGGCAGCAAATTCGACCGGACGTCTATGAACCGCTAGTCGCCGAACATCTTGATTGCAGCGATTTTCTTTGTCTGAATGCAGCCAGTACCACAGCCAGGGTGCTACTGACTGCAACGAAAGGGTTCAGACACTGGGTCGGAACCCCACTGCATTCTGAACTGACTGAGTATTATAAAATCCATCGGGTTATCGTAGTATTGCTGGACGGACAAGAATTTCAAGGGCGGCTGCTGTTTCTGGATAAACCCGACATGAATTCCGACGACCTGACGCTGAGTGGCCTTGTAGCCCGGCAACTAAAAACACTAATGGATCAACTTTTTGTGCAGCAGCGTTTGCAAAAAACAGCAGCAACCGAAGAACGCATCAAAATGGCGCGTGATCTTCACGATGGCATCCTGCAAACTTTGACCGGTATCGCCTTACAAATCGAAATGGTTAGGCGCCAGTTTGAAACCGATATCCCAATGGCACAGAAACGGCTAGACGAACTCCAGACCATAATCTTTGAAGAACAGCGTAGCCTCCGAAACTTCATCCAGAAACTTAAACCGGTTTCGATTGCCGTCGACAACAGAAAATTACATTTGGATAGATGCTTGTACAACCTGGCCGAAACAATCATACAACAATGGGGACTCAATGTAGAGATTTCCGTACATCCTGCGAACGCCAATTTGCCTCAATGCCTCGCAGACGATATCCATTATCTCTTGCGCGAATCCCTGATAAACACCGCCCGGCATGCTCAAGCCTTGCAAGTGCAGGCAACCATTGCTATCGAAGCGGACCGGGTGAGCATCAAAGTTTCTGACGACGGCAAGGGGTTTCCCTTCCAGGGGCAGCAAGATCTTGCCGGATTAACAGCCATGGGCCTTGGACCAAAAACATTGATGGAAAGAATCGCCATTCTGAACGGGCAGCTCATCATCAATTCGAGCGGTGCCGGTGCCAGCCTTGATATGTCCATAGCGCTGACCTCCAAAAACCGGGCAAATCATTTCACCCGCTGACAGTGCGTTGGAACAGGAGTAAAAAACAATGACAATCAATTTGGTGCTGGTTGATGATCACCCGCTCGTACTCAACGGACTGCAACAGCTGTTTGCCGTGGAATCGGAAATCAGTGTACTGGCATGTTGCACCGATGGCGAACAAGTACTGCAGACAGTCATTCACTACCAGCCGGATATTCTGATCCTGGACCTTAAAATGCCCCGGAAAAATGGCCTGGCGGTGCTGCGCGAACTGCAAAAAGAAAAACTGCCGACTAAAGTTGTACTGCTCACAGCCGCTCTTGATGACGACGAAGTGCTGGAAGCTATCCGCCTGGGCGTGCGTGGGGTCGTGTTAAAGGAAATGGCGCCTCAACTTTTGGTCCAGTGCGTCAATAAAGTCCATGCCGGCGGCGAATGGCTAGAGAAAGACTCCGTAGGCCGTGCTTTGGAAAAAATGCTCAAGCGCGAAACCGAGATGCAATACATTACCCAAATCCTGACACGCCGTGAGATCAAGCTCGTCAAGCTGGTAGCCAATGGCCTCAGTAACAAACTAATTGCCGAAAAGCTTTTCATTGCCGAAGGCACAGTAAAGGTGCATTTGCATAATATTTATGACAAATTACAGGTTAAAAGCCGCGTGGCATTGACGTTGTATGCACAGGAAAAAGGATTAGTCTAACAAGGATTAGTCTAACGCAGTGTGTTTTTGGCTGTGCTTACATGCTTAGCCGCATGACAGTAGCAAACGCGAACCCGATCATCCCGAATTTCGCAAGCTCCAACCGAGCTACTTGCTAGCGGCGAATGGCGGATTCGGTGCGACAAGCGAAGCTTGTCGTTTCTTGCAAGGTGAAAGTCCTTGTCTGGATTTCAAAGGAAGGAATTCATAAGGCCTAACCCAACTTTCACATTTATCTAACTTATAAAAGTGTTAAAGATGGGTTAATACAGCCTACAAGACATACCCTGACTATATATATGTGCGTTACCGTACCGACTAAGGCTGGTTTTGCGGCTTAAATATATTTAAGTATTCGGCACAACCAGGCATGTAACCGATTACCTGATCGTTAGTCGAATCTTAGTCGGCTTGATTTTTTGTATTAGAATCTATCTCTGTAGACCGTTTGCCCTGAAGCCTGTCCTGAGCCTGTCGAAGGTTATTAAAGGCTCTCTTCAGTCTACCGGAATAAGTACTTAACTAGAGTTAGAGTCATAAAATATCTTATTGGATTTTTTACACATTACTGGAGATTTACTCATGAAAAACCTTATTAAATTTTTTTCCGCATTTTTTTTGGCACTGACGTTAATGACTGCCGTGGGTTGCGCATCGACGCAAAAGCAGGAGGGAACCGGAGAGTATGTTGACGACAGCGTCATCACGACCAAGGTTAAAGCGGCCATATTGAATGAGCCTGGCTTGAGCTCTGCCGAGATCAACGTTGAAACCTTCAAAGGCGAGGTTCAATTGAGCGGCTTCGTGAATTCCCGTGCCGATATTACCAAAGCGGTTGAGGTGGCACGCGGCGTAAAGGGCGTGAATTCGGTCAAGAATGACATGCGCCTCAAATAGGCGAGGAAACCATTATGACAACAATAGACAAAGTATCTAATTCTGCACATGAGGCTTACGATAAAATCGCCGATGCAACCAGCCAGGCTGCGGAAGCGCTTGGCGAAAAAGGAGAGCAACTAATAAATGCCGAGCAGAAATTATTGAAAAATTGCCGCGGTTATATCAGCGACAACCCCATAACTTCGGTGGGTATCGCGGTAGCGGCAGGCTTTCTGCTGAGCCGCCTGCTGAGCCGACGTTAGGCCGTCAAACATCATGGAGGACCCGAGCGCCATAGAGGATGCGTCCAACTTGGCAGGCTCTTCTTGGGCGAGGAAAATCGATACAAAAATGGCTTTCCCGCCTATTCTTTTCCACCTATTTCAGGAGCACATGGAAATGGTAAACAAAGCCCTCCCCCTGAGTCTGGTTATTATGTCCGCCCTCCCGTCCTCCGGCGCCTTCAGTAACGAGGAAATCCCCGCTAACGAGGACGCGGCGACCCAGCAAATCGTGCGGATGATTGAGGAGAAAGTTCGGGACGAAGCCAAGAACGGTTCGGCCCGCAGAGACGCCCACGTCAAGGCCCACGGCTGTGTGCAAGCGGAGTTTCGCGTCCTCGACAAGCTGTCCAAGGAAGTCCGGGTCGGGATCTTCGGTGACGCCCGCGCCTACCCGGCGTGGATTCGCTTCTCCAACGGCTCTGGAAAAATGCAAGACGACTCGGTCGGCGACGCCCGCGGGATGGCGATAAAGCTCATGGGAGTTGAACGCAGCGAATCCCGCACGCAGGACTTTGTCATGATCAACCACCCGGTGTTTTTCGTGCGTAATGCGGCAGACTATGTTGAATTTCAGAAGGCCTTTTCGGAAGACAGCCCCCTCAAGTTCTTTTTCCCCAGTTTGAATCCGTTTAATTTCCGTCTGCACGAGTTCGGTATCGCCAACACGATCCGGAGTAAGGGGGTTACCAATCCGCTGGACACCCAATACTGGAGCACGACACCGTATCGCTTCGGCGATACTGCGATGAAGTTCTCCGCGCGCCCCTGCGGTCCTCCCTCTCCGTTCGCCGAGACCTCTTCCCCTGATTTCCTGTACGAAAATATGCAGAAGCATCTCGCCCAGAGCGAAGCGTGCTTTGACTTCATGGTCCAACTACGCAAGCGCCCTTCACAAATGCCCATCGAGGATCCCACGCTCGAATGGAGCGAAAAGGACTCGCCCTTCATCCCCGTAGCGCGGATCACAATCCCGGCTCAGGCGTTCGCCTCCTCGACCGACCAACTGAAGTTCTGCGAGAATCTCTCTTTCACACCCTGGCATGCGGCCCCCGAGCATCGGCCTCTGGGCGGAATCAACCGTGTGCGCAAAACGGTCTATGACACAATATCCCGTGTTCGCCTTGAACTCAACGGCGACGAGCGCCATGAACCAACCGGTTTCTGACCGCTATGTTGCAGCTATCAATAGAAACTGTCAGAAAATTTGCGGGACTTCTTTCTTAAACCGGCGCTACTGTAATTAAAAGATGGATATAAAAAATGGTGGGCTATTAAACCCGCCATTTTTTATGATAACGAAGCCGACGCTCGTTTATTGTGCGGCTTTCAGATGTGTTACGGCTTCTTCAGCGGATTTCCTCGCTGAGTCGGCATGTTTCATCTTGCCGTGATCGATAGCATCATTCAGACTCGTGATGCCGGCATCCAGGTGTTCATCGGCAGTTTTCGCATGGGTCTTCGCTGCCTCCGCATGTTCGACGATAGACTTTGTATCGTCAGCTTTGGCCGCAGCCTCCGCGTGCTTGACCGCTTCCGCCATGTGGCTTTCTGCATAAGCGCCAAACGAGGCTAAGGTCAAAACCGTGCCTGCCAATAAACCGTTGAGTTTCATGTTTATTTCCTTTAAAAAAATTTGAGAGTATCTGGTTGCTGCTTAGTGGCAGTGCTCGTTTTATTTGTCTTCCTTAATCCCCTTCTTAAGATCACCATAGCCTTTCTGGCCTTGCCGACATTCTTTTGGATATTGCCTTTCATCTCCATGCCTTTGTCGTCCAGTATCACGCCGGTAGCTTCCTTGACTTTACCTTTGGCTTCATCGACTCTGCCTTTTACTTGATCTTTATTCATGTGTATCTCCTGATAATTATTTAGCCAAGACCAGATAGCCATGACCAGAGCGTGGAATGATGTTTCCCATTACTCATTTCAAATATTGCAGGTAAATCTGGACTCGGTCGGTGCGGTAACGCACAGATGCGAATTAAGGCTACAGGATTGCCTCATACGGAGCGGCTATATTGACCGTATAACATAAATAGCGATCTTATGTGCGATACCGTACGGACGGCGCATGATGTTTCGTTTATTCTTTATTTCGGGATTGTGAAACAGCACAACGTACCCAGTCAATTTCGAAACTTGCCGGGATACCCAATCATTTTAATGAGTTGGAGAATAGTATGAAAAAATTAATTCCCATTGTAGCCTTGTCTTTTTTGAGTGCGACATTAGCGGGCACCTCCTGTGCGGCTGACGTCCAGCAGAAACAACAGACGCTTCTGGAAAAGCAGAAGGAACTCAAGCACGAGCGCAGAGAAGAGTCGGCCGAGCGAGTCCGGGCGTCCAATGAGTCGATGCAACAGGTGAGCCGGGCCAGCAAGATCATCGGTACCAATGTGAAAAATCCTAACGGCGACAAGCTCGGCGACATCAAGGATCTGGTGCTCGATCCGGAGAGTGGTCAAGTGGTCTATATCGTCGTTGCCTTTGGTGGTGTTTTGGGCGTGGGGGGCAAGCTCTTTGCCCTGCCATGGAAGGCGCTACATTGGACACGCGATAAGGAGTATTACGTCCTTGATGTGGATAAGAGTACCTTAAAAAAGGCTCCGGGATTTGATAAGAAGCATTGGCCGGACAGTTCAAAATGGGATCAGCTGCGCGAGGAGGTCAAGGAGTTTTATCAAGTCAACCCCTAATGGGAGTTCAGATGGCGCCAGCTTTCTTTGGAATGGCTGGTAATAACGTGTCAAATTAGCTGCAAGCCATGCTGGTATGACACCGTTTTTCGTTTAGCAAAAGATTCTTGCTAAACAAGTAAACCCAAAGTATATTGCCTGTGGAGCACCTCGTTGAGCTCGTACGCAGAGAGCCCAGGTTCGATTCCCGGACCATAGGCTCACTACATATAACGCAAGCAGAACTAAGGATTCCCGACGCGAATAACGGGGAGTCCGCTCAAAACCCCGAATGCACTCAACAGCCACAAAACCACCGCGATAATCACCACGATATTCAATATCTGCTTGATGCGCGCGTCCATCGGTATGAAGCTGTTGACCAGCCACAACAGCAGACCGACGACGATCAGCGCAACCACCACCGAAACCAGCGGACCCGGGAACATGCCCAGGACGCCGAATGCGCGCAGCAGCCACAATACTACCGCAATGATCACCACGACGTTCAGGATATTCTTGATGCGGGCTTCCATCGGTATATAGTTGTTGACCAGCCACAGCAGCATGCCGACGACGATAAGAACTACCACTAGCGAAATTAAGTCCATTGCACTTCTCCTAAAATTCAAAAATATAATTGATGTATAAAACCATAACCAACTTCTTATTATCTCCTGTTACCTCCTCCGCTTAGGCATTGTCTGCCATACTCAAGATTGAATCAACGTACAGAACAACAAGTCATTCAGCAATTTATTAACCAAGCACCAGCCGCACCTGATGCACTTGCCCGTCATCCTGTAGGGTAATGCTATTACCGTTTAACTGGCTTTCACCGTCCAGTTCTATCGTGGCGATACCGTGTTCCACCCCGTTCGGGTTTTCAACGGTAATTTCATAGCGGGTATTTTCGTGCTGATAAAAAATGCTGTAACTGCGCCATTCCTTGGGAATGCAGGGATTAAAAACCAGTTTACCGGCGCGGACCTGAAGACCCAGGATCCACTCCATTCCTGCGCGGTAAAACCACCCCGCCGCCCCCGTGTACCAGGTCCACCCGCCGCGCCGCACATGGGGTGGCTCGGCATAGATATCCGCCGACAACACATAGGGTTCGACCTTGTAGGCGTAAACACCGGTGCGGGTAGCCGTGCGATTGATTGGATTAAGGATACGCAGCAGTTCCGACGCTTCGTCGCCTTCACCGAGCATGGCAAAGGCAATGACGGACCAGATCGCCGCGTGGGTATACTGGCCCCCGTTCTCCCGCACGCCTGGCGGGTAGCTCTTGATATAACCCGGATCCTGCTCGGTCTTGGCGAAGGGTGGGGTGAACAGCAATACCAGGTCGCCGTAGCGAACGAGATATTCCTGTACCGAATTCATGGCTCGCTGCGCTCGTTCGCCCCCGGCGGCTCCGGAAATGACAGCCCAGCTCTGAGCAATCGAATCGATGCGGCACTCGACGTTGGCAGCAGAACCTAGTGGCGTGCCATCATCGAAATAGGCGCGCCGGTACCATGCCCCGTCCCATCCTTCCGCTTCCACTGCGGCCTTCAGTTGCGTGACGTGTTCGCGCCAGCGGATGGCGCACTCGTTATCTCCCCGCGCCTCCGCCACAACTGCAAATTCGGAGAGTGTGGTGATCAGGAACCACGTCAACCATACGCTCTCGCCCTTGCCCTGATTTCCAACCCGATTCATACCATCATTCCAGTCACCACTCCCCATCAGGGACAGACCGTGCGAACCCGTTGCCAGGCTCAGGTCGAGCGCACGAGCGCAGTGCTCGAAAAGGGTCGCTTGCTGCTTCGACCGGGTCGGCTCGAAATAGGCGTCATCCTGATCCTGCTCTAGCATAGGCCCCTCCAAAAACGGCACTACTTCCTCGAGCACTTCGGTATCGCCGCTCACCTTGATATAGTGAGATACGGCATAAGGCAGCCAGACACGGTCATCGGAAAAATGGGTACGCACACCGCGGCCGGAGGGCGGATGCCACCAATGTTGCACATCACCCTCGCCAAACTGGCGCGCTGCAGCTTTTAGGAGGTGGGCGCGGGTCAAATCGGGCCGGGCGACCGCCAGGGCCATGCTGTCCTGGAGTTGATCGCGAAAGCCGAAGGCTCCGCCCACCTGATAGAAACCAGCCCGAGCCCACATGCGGCAACTCAGGGTTTGATACAGCAGCCAGCGGTTCAACATGAGGTCGAGCCCCCGATCCGGCGTTTTCACCTGAACCTTGGTGAGGACTTGCTGCCACGACTGCGTCACCTTGTTAAAAATCGTTGCTGCCTCGGTTGTTCGATAGCGCTGGACCAATTCGCCGGCATGGGCGTGGTCACTGCCTTGTCCCAGCAGGAAAACGATTTCGACGCGCGAGTTAGGCTCGAGTTCGATCTCCGTCTCCAATGCTGCACAAGGGTCCAGCCCCGCGCCGACACGTTTTTTCAGTGTCTTGGTACCCAGCAAGCCCGCCGGTGCATCCAGGCTCCCGTTGCGGCCGATGAATTCAGCCCGATTCGAGGTCCATCCGGTCTGCTTGCCGGCAAGATCGGCGAAGGCGACGCGATGGCCAAATTCCACATCCCAGGGGTTATAAGCGAACAAGGCGCCAGTTTCTATGTGCAGTTCGGTGATGATGTGCGGTGCGGTCACGGTACGTGAGGCGCCGAGCACCCATTCCACATAGGCCGCGACCGTTAACCGGCGGGTTCGCCCGGAAACGTTGGTTAAGGTTAAAGACGAGATCTTGACCGGATCGTCCGGACTGACGAATTGCAGAAGCTCGCTATGAATGCCATGGGATGCATGTTCGAAACGGCTATACCCCTGTCCATGGCGAATCACATAGCTTGCATTGTCGACACGGATCGGCAGGGCCGTCGGGCTCCACAATTCGTTCGTCTCATCGTCACGCACATAAAAGACTTCTCCGGGAGAATCGCTAACCGGGTCGTTCGACCAGGGCGTCAACTGGTTTTCACGGCTGTTTCCACACCAGGTGCAACCGCTGCCCGATTCCGAGACCATGAAGCCGAACTCGGCATTGGCGATCACATTGATCCAGGGTGCCGGTGTCCACTGGCCCTTGTCAAGTACAATCACATATTCGCGGCCGTCTTCAGCAAAGCCACCGAGCCCGTTGAAGAATTCGAGCGGAGGTAACTCCAAGGGTGCCGAATCGATTGCGGGAGCAGGCAAGGCTTTCTGCGCAACGAAAGCTGCCAACGGTCGTGGGTGCCTCAATAGTTGCTCGGCCAATGTGCCCCGATTGCTGACGAGCACCGCACGCGCGACCGTTTGGAGCAGCCGCCGATCCTCGACCGAGAGCTGAACAACCCGCATGACACAAATAGCACCATGATATTCATGCTCCCTATGGCTAGAAAGCGCCTGGCTTTCCCGCACCATGCCCTCCAGTAGAGCCTGCAGATTCTCGACGTAGGACAACTCCTTTTCGTTCAGGATTACCAGGTCGACGGCAAGGCCTTTCATGCGCCAGTATTCATGAGCCCGCAGCAATTGTTCAACGATGATCCGGTCTTCAGGCTCCGTTATGCGCAGCAACACGATCGGCCGATCTCCCGAGATACCATGCCGCCACAGCCCGGTGACATTCAAGGTATTCATCTGCATCAACTTGGCCGAAGGTCGCAGCCAGGGATCGGCATAGAGGAAATGGTTCGCCAGATCCTGAAACAGCTGAGCCTCGTCAGGCCTGGTACGCAGATAATGCAATTGCACATGAGCGTGAGTCCACGCCAGGGCGGACACACGCTCGAACGCAGCAACATTATGGTATTTGTCGGCTGCATCTTCCACCGCCTGGCGGGAGGCGGCGATCAGCGTGGTGAACGTCACGTGTTCGGTTGCGCCCGCTGCAATGCGAACCCGAGTGCGCAGACTGAATATCGGATCGAGAACGGCGCCGACCGTGTTGGTCAGCGGGCGGCCATCCATCACCGCAATTGGTTCCCGTAGCGTTTGTCCACGCCCGACAAAGCGGGCCCGGTCGGTCTCATATTGGATTCCGTCGCCGATTCCGCGGCCAAACAGCAAATGAGCGGCCCAGATACTCGCGTCGCCGGAGGTACGTTGGCGCCGTTGCGCGATCAGGCCACGTGCTTGAGGCAGATACTCGGTCTGGACAAACAGATTGGAAAAAGCGGGATGCGCGATGTCCGCAGAAAAGGGTGCAAGTACAACCTCCGCATAGGAGGTGATTTCAATTTCCCGAGTGCGTATCCCATTATTGGTCAAACTCAGACGACGGATTTCCGCATCATCCTCGGGCGAGACGACAATCTCCAGTGTACTTGCGATGCTGCCGTCCTTACGGGTGATACGGGCACGATCCTCGGCAAAAACCACCTCGTATTGATCAGGAGACGTCACTGTCGGCTGGTATCCGGCGGACCATACCTGGCCTGTTGCCACATCGCGCAGATAAATATAACTACCCCAGGCATCCCGCGTCACATCTTCGCGCCAGCGCGTCACCGCCAGATTCCGCCATTGGCTGTAGCCCGATCCGGCGGCCGTGATCATCACCGCGTAACGGCCGTTTGACAGCAGGTGCGAGGAAGGCACCGAAGATGTGGGCGAGGGTACGCGCCGAACCGGTGGTTCCACAAATTCCTTGACTTCGGAAATATCCTCAAAAAGTGGCATGCTACTGGTATCGGCGCCGCGCGGGATGCGTTCCTGCAGCAACAAGTCGGCCGCCTGGATCTGCGGTGCGCGATGGAAGCGATGGCGCATTGCCCCATCATGCACCACATTGACGAAGGACACCAGGGACATGCCCTGATGATGGGCCATATAGCAACGCACCATAGCGACCCGTTGCCTTTCCGCAAGCCGTATCGGGGTAAAATCGAGTGCTTCATAGAAGCCGTAGCGGCCCAACGCGCCCATTTTTTCCAAGTGCTCGAAGTTTTCCACGGCAGCATGCGGCAGGTACATCGCGGCCAGTGCTGTAGCGTAGGGGGCAATCACCAGCTCTTCACCAAGTCCTCGCTTTATCCCCAGACCCGGCACGCCAAAAGCAGCATATTGATAGGTTAAGAAGAAGTCGCGGCTATTGAAAGCCGACTCCGAAATGCCCCACGGCACGCCGCGTTCCTTGCCATATTCGATTTGTCGCTGCACTACCAGGCGACAGGTTTGGTCGATCAGGCTGTAACGTCGGGTATAGGTCACCAGGGAAGGCATCAGGTATTCGAACATCGATCCCGACCACGACAACAGCACTGTGCCATGCGCGGCGCGTGTCACTCTTCGGCCAAGGTGAAACCAGTGCGTACTCGGTACATCGCCTTTGGCGATTGCGACGAGACTGGAGAGGCGTGCCTCGGAGGCAAGCAGATCGTAATAGCTGGGGTCAAGGGTGCCTTCATTAATGCGGTAACCGAGCGAGAACATGTGGCATTCGGTGTCATAAAGAAAGCGAAAATCCATTTCACGGAACAATGTGTCCAGTTGTGCAACCATGTTTTCCAGGCGTCCTGTGAGCGCTTCGGCTTGCTTCCCGGCGCGCAGCAGCATTCTTGCCATTACTTCCAGGTCATCTGGTGACAGGGAGTGTTCAGACGATGCCTTAAGATCAGCCAGGCACAGCGCATAGCAGTTTGCGAGGTCACTCAGGCGAGTATCCAGTGTCAGCTGATCCCGGAGTACCGCAGCATGAGGAGGCAGCGTTTCCGTTTGTGCACTGGCGTTGAGGCGGCCTGCGAAATGGAGCCAGGGAATCAGGCTATCCACATCGCGCAAGTGTGAATGGATATCATCGCGCAGCATTGTAGCCCATGCCAGCACTTCGCTATCGCCCGCATCGCCGCGCTCAGCGGCATAGGCGCGCGCCATGTCCTGCAGCGTGTCGGCGCAGCCTGTCAACTGCCGCCACAGACGGCTCCATCCGTCCGGGTCAGCGGGATGGCCTACCAAAAGCTTCCCGAGAACGAGTCCGTTTTGTCGCAGTTCTTTAAGAGTAACCGTGAACGTACGCCGGTCATCGGTAATTTTGACGAGCGCAGCCATGAACAGTTGATGCGTATCCATAAGCCCCGTCAAGGCATTGGAAAGAGCGAGCGGTCGATTCAGCATTTCCCGGCATGCCTGGGCCAGCGCGAGCAGATGCCCCGCCAGGTTACCGCTATCCACAGTCGATATATACCGGGGTTCCAGCGCATGCAGGTCGCGGGTATCGTACCAGTTATAAAAATGGCCGTGGAAACGCGGCAGCGCAGTGAGTGTCTTCAGCGAGTCATCGAGCCGCTCGACGGTATCCATCAATCCGATCCAGCCGAAATCCCGGGCAGCCACGACAGACAACAAATAAAGGCCGAAATTGGTGGGCGAACTGCGATGGGCGATAACGGGTAGCGGGTCTTCCTGAAAATTATCCGGCGGTAGATAATTCTCCTCCGCCGTCACGAAGGTCGTAAAAAAACGCCAGATACGCCTTCCAATCAAGCGCAGCCGCTCGCTATCTCCTGGCTGCAGGGTTTCGGCCCGATCGAGTCTGGGCGGGAGGCTCAAGGCGCGGGCCACGACCGGCGCCAGCCACCACAACAGCAGGAATGGTGCAGCAATTTTGATTCCGGCCGGATTGAAAAGCAGCACGAGGGCGCCGGCGCCAATGATGACTGTAGACGAGATGCCCAAGGGCCGGAAGAGGTTCCTGATCGCATAATCCGCCGCTGCCTTTGCCTGCAGCGTGGTGACCCACGTCAGCAATTGGCGCCGGGTTATATACAGCCGCACCAGCGTGTGTACGATGGCGTCCATCATAAGAAAAGCGTGTTGGGCGAGTAAGATCAGTGCCACCAGGCTGTTGCCAAACCCCCACAATATATTCTCTGCCGCCGCGCGCAGATGGGTACCCAGTGAGATGCCTCGACGGGGCCACGCGAACCCGCTCATGATCGCCTGGATCGCGGGAAAGGCTAATGCCATCAGCACTAACACAATCAGCGTCAAATGGGGTGCATTCGGCATAGTCCAGGTTGCGACCAGTGTAAAGAAGGCTCCCGGAGCCGAGAGGGATCGGCGCAAATTGTCTAGCATCTTCCAGCGTCCGATCATGGGCATACCCTTGCCGCGAGAACCAAAGATCCAGGGTAACAGCTGCCAATCGCCCCGCGCCCAACGGTGCTGCCGCGATGCCGCAACTTCAAAGTGGGAAGGAAATTCCTCGAAAAACTCGATGTCGCTGACCAGCGCGCATCGTACGTAGACGCTCTCGAACAAGTCGTGGCTTAGCTGTGTGTTGTCAGGCACGCGTCCGGCCAGCGCGGCTTCAAAAGAGTCTACGTGATACAAACCCTTGCCGCTGTAAGTGCCAAGTCCGAACAGGTCCTGGTATAATTCGGACACGGCGCTTGCATAGGCGTCAATGCCGCTAGTGCCGGCAAAAATTCGATGGAACACCGAACGCTCCCGCCGCTGCGGCAGCGTGGGAGTCACGCGCGGCTGGAGGATGCCGTAGCCATCCACGACACACTGGGTGCCCGGATCGAATACCGGCCGGTTCAGTGGATGGGCGGCCATACCCACCAATTGAGATACGACGCCCATCGGCAACCTGGTGTCGGCATCGAGGGTAATGACATAACAGACGCCGGGGGGAGCTACGGCTGGCTTGCCATCAATCGGCAGAAATGAAGTATCGGCAGCACCGCGCAACAGACGGTTGAATTCATGCAGCTTGCCGCGCTTGCGTTCCCAGCCCATCCACTTGCCTTCGCCGGAATTCCACAAGCGTTTACGGTGAAACACAAAGAATCGTTGTTCCCCGTACTTGGTGTTGAGCGCAGCCACCGCGGTAACGGCTTCATTCAGCAACTGGTCATCGTTCGGCATCGTTTCCAGCTCCCCATCACTCCAATCGGACAATAGGGCAAAGCGCACCTGTCCACCTGGATTGGACAAATACCGGATCTCCATCTGCTCGATCTGCTCCTTTACCCCGGCCTCGCTGACGAACATCGTCGGTACAACAACGAAGGTGCTCAGGGTCTCGGGCACGACGCCCTTCAGATCGAGCCGTGGCAGCGGACGCGGCGGAAGACTAGCGATTATACATCGGTTCACCAGGTCGACGGCGATGTCTGATGCGGGAAATACGCCGAACAGCACAAGCAGGAACAGCTGAAATCCGTTGAGCCCCGCCGCGAAGCTTGCGCACAAAGGAAATGTAAGCAACAGCCCTGTCAATAGAACGAAACTGCCTATATAAGCGAGCCCCGCATGGGCGACATAGGTGCGCAGCAGCCGACGCTTGAACAAAGGTCGAAAGTCGACTTCCCGTTCGAACCCATACCGCCCGGCACCAATCAAGTAATAGCTCGGTTCCTGCTGTCGTTCATCGGTAGTGGAATGTTTGCTTACGCACTGGACCTTGTCGATAACGCTGCGAGCGATCTCCAGCTCCGAATGAAACGAGTACCTGGCGAGATCCTCGATCGCGTGGCGGTAACGATCGCGGGTCAGAAAATCCATCGTCCTGTAGCCTTCGTGAGTGCGCAGGCACTGTTCTACCAGGCTCACGTCCTCGACGAACTGGGGCCATTCGAATGTGGAGACGGCGCGCATGCTGATGATAATGTTGCGAACCGTCGCGTTATCGGCGATCTGGTCGGCATGTTCCCGATGCACGATTTCATCGAGGCCGATACCTTGCTCGTTCAACCAGTCATTCAGGAAATCGAGGGAAAGCGAGGCGCCCGGATGCGGGTCGTGCAAACGCTGCAGGATCTGGACAGCATACGCCTGACGTAGCGGGACCTCGGGTAATACCGCTGCAGGAAGTGGCAGGTCTGGCTTGTCGCTTTGAGCAGCGGCTTGTTCGATCCGGTCGACAAACTCATCTGCCAGACGACGGCCGTTTTGGGAACGCATGATGCGGACCGCCAGGCGACGCAGATTCTCGACTAGCAAGAGCCGCAGAGTAATCGGTATAGCCCAGAGTTCACCGAGCGTGAGCGGCTCGACATTTTGATAGGCTCGCACGAAAAGCTTCAGCAACTCCGGATCGAAGCGGCTGTCGGCATGGGCCACCAATGCCCAGGCGATGCCATAGACTCGGGGGAATCCTGCGAGTACGCCATCGGCCAGCTTGGGCAGCTCCAGGTAATACCTTTCGGGCAAGTCTATGTGGATGTCGCTGACCTGCTCCTCGACCACATGAAAATTATCCAGGAGCCATTCCGCCGCCGGTGTAATGGCGCGCTGCTCGTGTACCGCCCTGGCGACGGCTTTATAGGCTGCAAGCAACATACGGGTATTCTCTCGCACCCGCGGGATCAGTTTGCGTCCTTCCTTACGGCTACTGATCTTTTGCGCTTGCGCCAAACTCACCGCATGCTGTTCGAGCCGTTCCGTGCTGAACAACTCGAACCGGATAGGTCCCTCTTCACCACCCGGATGGTCGACTCTTATATGTTGCCTTCTATCTCGCCGCTTCGCCATGGTTTGAATCTCCGAGTCCAAATAAAAAATAAGCGAGTCTCTACCTCATTGAGAGATTTTGGAACATCCCCGTCACCCAACCGACTCGCCAACGCCGAAAACCCATGTTATCACAGCAATCGTGTTTCTCTTGTTCCGCTCCAGCCGCGGAGGCGGTCTATGCACAAAAGATCAGAACAGCATTCTGCAAATGCTTCGACGCCCGGTCGCGATGCCTTGTGAGTATGCTGCGACCGCTGCCAGCGTAGCGACCTTCGGGTACACATAGGTGCAGAAGACAGTATTGCCATACCGCTAGATTCTGCCCAATAAAATCAGGACCAGTATAATGATAAGAATCAAACCGATCCCGCCGCTGGGTCCATACCCCCATCCGCGGCTATGCGGCCATGTTGGAATGACGCCAATAAGCATCAGGATAAGAATTATGAGTAAGATTGTGCCTATTGACATGGTAGTGCCCCTGTTAAAGAAAAAACTTAGAAAAAAAACGTTAAACTGAAAACTATTCCAAAACTGTGTGGCCTAGGTCCTTTGTATCACCCCCTCAGGTGAAGTTAGGGTGCATTAACCCCAAGATACCCACGACGATCAAATATACTGCCACAAAATAATTTAAAAATCTCGGTACCAGCAAAATCAATATCCCTATCACAAGAGCCAGTAGAGGTTCAATCGCGATATTCATATTCATAGGGTGGTCCTCCTTCTAGTAAGTGAAAAAAATAGCTTAAAAAATAATATATCGGTAAAGTTGGGCATAGTCTGTACGGTATCGAACATAAGGCCGCTGTCGGCGCACCTTTTATGCTGCTTATGCATCAACACGGTAAAATGGCTAAATAATCAATAGGAAGCTTGAATATGGCAAAAGATAATTTAGCATGAGTGTGGTTTCCACTGTGCTGCCAAGGCAGAATAAGACGTTTCTTTTCACCCGGCATCTAGGGTTTCTGGCATTATTCGGCATACTGCACGGGACGGTAGAATTTATTGAAATGCAGCGGCTGAATAACCCAGCCGAGTGGCTGGCCTTGTTGAGCAGGCTGTTGCTGTTGGTCTCCTGCATCAATACCACTGGTGCTTGGGAAGGCGAAATCTGGAACCGGCGTAAGAACGGCGAGGTTTATCCAGAACATCTCACCATCACCGCAGTAATAGTCGCGGACGGCATGGTTACCCATTACGTTGCTACACTCATCGACATCACCCTAAGCAAGGCGGCAGTGAATGAAATTGAACGTTTAGCGTACTACGACTTTCTTACCGGCCTGCCTAACCGGCAGCTTCTTTGGGATCGGTTAAAATTGGGATTGGCTTCAAGTCATCGTAATGGCCGTAAAGGTGCGCTGCTGTTTATTGACATGGACAATTTCAAGACGCTAAACGACACGTTCGGCCATGATATGGGAGACTTGCTGCTACAACAGGTTGCGCAACGACTTGAGTTCTGTATACGTGAAGGCGACACCGTTGCCCGGTTGGGCGGTGAAGAATTCGTGGTGATGCTGGAGGACTTGAGTGTGCAAGCTCTTGAAGCAGCAGAACAGACTGAAAGTATTGGCAATAAAATTTTGGCCGCTCTCAATCAGCCTTACCGGCTTGATATTGCCAATCGGGCAATGGGTTTTGGAAACGGCTTGCGCCCAGATCAAAATCTGGGAAGGCCATGTGCATACACAGCATTTGCATCTTGCTGTCAATGTCAGCGTACGACAGTTCCGTCAAATTAACTTTGTGGAGCAAGTGAGTCAAACATTGCGCCGTAACGCTATCAACCCCGATAGGCTTAAGCTGGAACTCACCGAAAGTCTGGTGCTTGTCGACTTCGACGACGCCATCCACAAGATGCATGCACTCCGGGAAATTGGCGTGTGCTTCTCCTTGGATGACTTTGGTACCGGTTATTCATCTCTATCCTATTTGTCACAATTACCTCTCGACCAACTCAAAATTGATCGGTCATTTGTCCATAATATCGGTATAAAAACCACTGATGCAGTGATTGTGCAAACCATCATCGGTATGGCCAACAACTTGGGCATGGAGGTGATCGCTGAAGGAGTGGAGACTGAAACACAACGCGCCTTCTTGGAACAGAATGACTGTAAGGTCTATCAAGGTTATTTGTTCAGTCAGCCGGTACCGATTGAGCAGTTTGAAGCGTTACAGAAGCGGAGTTGATCAATTTTTTAACATTGGACGGATGATCGAAGGTTCAGTCGCAAATATTCAAAAGCCCAAGCCGCGCCTATTTACGGCCAAGGTTATCCTGCTAAAGCCATAAACTGCTTACAGGGCATAGCACCGCTATTACTAACCACCCTAAAGAGGTTAGGAGTCTTTATAAAATTCCCTTCAAAGCATCGATCTTTGGATTAATTACCATTTGTGCTCTTGCGGTTTTTCGTCCAGTTGCTATTCAACCCCGACTCCTAGCAACGTGACTCATAAATGGCTATGGTTTTTTGGTAATGATCTTTCAAATCACCATTTGTAATTAATAGACTGCGTTTCCAGTTATGATAGGCCTCCTCATAGGCCTGGCACCAAGAAGTAGAATCATTGGCGTTATTGTCAAACGTTATTACCGGATTTGAAGTAATTTCGCACCGAACTTCATAGCTTACCACCCAATTTTTAAAACTCGTACCTCTTGCAATGGCACCCATTTTTCCTTCTAGTAGATGTTTCCAATCCTTATATTGCCGAGCATTGATACTGCACCAATCCATGTCAGCATCAGTACTAAATCAACTACCACATGCTGTTAAAAAAATTAATAGTGCAAGAAATGTATCAATTAGAATACCTTTTTTTAGCATAACAAATCTCCAATTCTGAATAAATAGTACTTGTAACAATAACCCTAAGCGAGCTTTTTGAGGAGTAGTGAAACGGTAAATGCATTAAGGTCTAATAAATAAAAGGCGGATTCAAAAATGCGAGCATGGTATCCGAAAAATCAAAGATTAAGGACAACAACCCTATTGTTAATTATCGACACATCGTACAAGAGACAATTTGACAGGCTTTTGCATTTACATGGTTATTTTGTGCCTTCCCAAAACAATTCGCCAACGCATTCTGACGCGCAAGTGAACTGGAGGAACCTACCCCGCCAATAT
This sequence comes from Methylococcales bacterium, assembly GCA_028714175.1. GTDB lineage: Bacteria > Pseudomonadota > Gammaproteobacteria > Methylococcales > Methylomonadaceae > JAGXGJ01. The sequence goes on along the minus strand of JAQTMV010000032.1, from coordinate 253 downwards.
CGCCCCGAAGCTCAGGGTTTCTGGCAAAACAGGTACAGGTTGAGAGTTTAGGGGGAAAAGGATGGTGCGGCGGACTAGGGGAGGTTAGCGGATGCACAGAAAATTGTGCCAAAACGTTTTCATTGACGCTAGAGCTCCTTGAGTGAGATTGATCTTTAAAATTGAGTCAAGTTTTCAGTTCGCCAATTTAGCCTCCTGAATGAGCCGGTCGATTGCCAGGCTAGCCTGGATTAGAACACGCGGAGCTTGGCCG
>JAQTMV010000031.1 GCA_028714175.1 Methylococcales bacterium | reverse complement strand
CAGGAGTTTTTATCTTGAAGCTTCGGTTAACTTTTGATGCCCCCCAATGTTGTTGATTTATAGAGTTTACATGAGGAAGCGCTGCCATCTAAGTAAGGAACGTGCATGAAATTTGTAATGAATGTCGGCAACGATGCTTGATGGCTTTGTTGGGGTGGTGCTGTTCCAACCCGACATCTACTGCTCCAATGTGTTGGGTTGCGAAAAGATAAAAAATGCAACCCAACTTACGCAGCTTGGAATTTTAAATTGAATGAAGAGGATTTTTTATGCTAACCATCGACCTTGACCCGGAATTAGAAACAACATTGAAGAATATGGCACAAAAAGAGCATAGCTCACCTAATGAAATCATTAAGAAGTTGATTATTCATTACATTAAGCAAAAACAAGAATCTGAATTATTGACCGACATTGTAAATGATTTACCTGAATTTCCCAGTTTTGCCAATCAAGACCCGTTAGAGTTACAAAGAGCTTTGCGTGATGAATGGAATTAACTATCTGTTAGACAGCAATATCATTATCCTAAAAACCGCAGTTGAGCATATCAAAATACCGTTCGCCCTGAGCCTGTCGAAGGGTGGGCGGGATTTTGGTATGCTCACCAAATGGGTGAACGAGTGGACATCGAAAATGAAACCATTGAGTTTAGACGTATCCAGCAAACAAAATTGCCTGATTCCATTATCGCCGCCACTGCTAAACATTATCAAATTGAGTTAATGACACTGGATAAAAAGTTAGCTGGTAAGTTATGAGAGGCGTAACGTAACATGCAGTTAGCCGCGTTGGGTTGCGAAAAGATGCAACCCAACGCGGCTCAATGTTTTTTAGGATTCGGGTAAGGCTGGCGGGGTGAAGTTATAACCTACGCCTTGTAAATGGGTGTTTGCCTGATTATTGCCTTTCATGGCGATGGCATGGAAGAGTTCCGAGGGCTTTAAGAAGTAGCCCAGTTCCTTGACCGTGGCGTCTTTAACCCTTCAGCGCCTTCCCCGCTGTTTTCATAGCGGCCGGCGAATTTAAGGTCATCTTTTTCCAGCATTGAATCGGCGTAACGCTGTGTTTTTTCTGACAAGTATTTATAAAAGATAAAACCGGGTATGTATTCTCTAAATTCATCGGCACCCATCTTGCCGCGAAGTGTGTTGGCGATAGCTCAAAGCTGTTGTTGTAACTGGCGGCGCTGCTCTTCTGATATGTTTTTTCTTTAAGTTCAGTGTGGGCATCATAATGCCAAAGTTATGTATCAATAGATGAGTCGTTGTTATGAGTTCGTAATATGCGATGCTCCAATCGGCGGATTACTATTGCGATTTCACCTTACGGCTTTTGTTTTGCGCCATAGGGGCGGGTCGCTTCTCAATAATAGGCCTAGCTTGCCCAAAACATCCATTATTAGTGAGGAAATTCCATATATCCATGTTTTTTTCAGCTACACCATCAAGTAGATCAGTTACATTTATCAAACAAGGCCACCGCTTTCCATGAAAGTCCGCAAAAGGTCCAATCTTGGTAAAATTGATGCCTAATGCTGATAAAAAACGTAACAACGACAGCTCCATACCGGCATATAAATAGTGAATATCGTTTTCATAGCATGCTTTAATGTGACAAGCCATTAAACCGAGAGTAATGTGGGGAAAAGTCCGCCTCTCGTTTAGTGTTAAATAATCATGCAAATCAGAACCAGTAGTAGCCGCTAAGGTATGCCCTTCATTTTTTCTTTTTTTAAACGCTTTCGATACACCAAACCGTGATACTTCCCCAATGTGCTTTCGATTAATTGGCTTTATCACTGCAAAATTATCAATCTTACAATGGACTTCAAGTGGAAATAATTTTTCCGGGTTATTGACATCAGGAAGGATAAGCCGAGTTGTCGCGGCATATTCTCCGGACTTGCGGTGACGAATCAGGTAATGAATCGATTGCTGGTCATAGTCGTCAAATTCCATATCATCAGGATAGTGTTCAGAATTAAATATTTCATGTTCAATGCAAAACACTCGATAACGCAGTTTATACCCCTCATTTTTAAGTTCCTCAGAAATTGCGGGTACCATCTCAAAATATTGATTAAAATGATCAATAATATTTTTATTATCCAAGTGGTTGTCTCTTATTGTATCAGGGCGGTAGGTAATATTGTTGTTTACTACAAAAATTTCTTGAATGGTTTGGATATCTTGAAAAGGTGGTTTGCACATTATGCAAACTAAAATTCTTCAATTTACCAACAACCAAAATAAACCGGCTCTGGGTAATAAAAAACCATTAGAAAGTCACTGCTTATGTCTGTTCCAGGCAAGTTTACAAGTATAATACTATTGTCTATGAAAATTGAAATAGTTACGGATAAAAGCATAGTCTTAAAAATAAGCCAGCATTACATGCCCGGCACTTCCATTGTAGCTCGTATCGGAAAAAAAGCTATCGAGGCATGGACTTTGAGCTTCTTCATGACACACAAACTGCAATAAGGATAAACAAAGTCACAACTCAAAGGCTATGTAGACATGGAATATCTCCGCTTCACTGGACATCTGCTCAATCGCATCAAGCAACGCTCCTATGCTCTCATACAAATTCAGCTAGGTCATAAGATGCTGGGTTTGGTGTGGTCCGTGTGCTGATACGATTCCTCTAGCGCCATTGGTTGGTGTCAACAGACAAGTTATTGGCGCAGATTACGACGAGGCCATGATTGTCGAAGCCGAGCAACTTGCTGAGCAAGCAGGTGTCAATGCCTGGGTTAGACATAAGCGCGTTGATGCCATGTCACTGCCCTTTGCAACCGATTATTTCGATTCCTGCCGTAGTGAGCGATTGTTTCAGCTTTTACCCAATCCTGCGCAAGCTTTATCTGAAATGACCCGGGTAACAAAATCAGGCGGATGGGTGGTCGTTTTGGATACCGATTGGGGTAGCTTGTCAACGGATAGCGATGAAATTGATATTGAGCGCCGCCTGGCTCGCTTTCTGGCCGAATCTTCTTTGCAGAATGGTTACTCAGGACGAAAATTATACCGCTTATTTAAACAACAAAATCTGGCTGATATTTCATTTGAGGTGTTTCCTGTCGCTACTACCAATTATGCCTTGGCACGCCGGGGAACGCAGGCAGAAAGAATCGAACAGGAAGCCCTTAAAGCAGGCGTAGTTACGGCTAAGGAACTTCACCGCTGGCAGACTGGCCTTGAACAAGCGGACTCAGAAGGTGTCTATTTTTGCAGTGTAAATCTCATGTTGTTTGCTGGGCGCAAGAATTGAATTCGTTGTAATTGAGGCTATATTGACAGTACATAATTTCTTTCAACGGCGAAGTGTATAATGGAATGAAACTGGCTAGGAGCATGTCCGAGAACTAACGTTTAACTAATTCGCCTACTATATGTAGTGCCTTGAAAGAATTAAATAGCACTAGATATTGATAGCCACTGAGATGCATGTTAGTTCTCGGACAGCCTCCTAGTAATCTGTAAGTATTGTTATGATGGATTTGTGTATTCAGTTTTTCGAAAAACGCGCGTAGCAACATCGACAAAGACGAAGAAGAGGCCTTGAAAAATCTTGCTGAGCACCTGCTATCGCTAACGCTTCAGGACCTCGAAAAGGCACAGAGTGCGAATGAATTGATAAAGGTAAATTGCAATAAGAAAAACAAAATCAGCAATACTTGAAGCTGTTCACGAAACGGCCAAGGGGATTCATAATGCTGGCGTTATGGATAAGGTCACGATGCGGAGGATTGATCAGTTGTGTTTGCTGCCTATCGAACATTCTGTTCCCCCCTCTTTTCTTTTGATACTTCCGCATAATACTTCGTAATCTGTGTCGTACAAAAGCATCCATTGCTTTCAACTCATCCTTCTTAACGTGCTTAAAGTAATTAAACCAGCCATGTAGAATCGGATTGAGCCTGTCTATAACGGTTGTTTTTCCAACTCCATGGCTTCGACCTCATCGTTATACGCAGCTTTGTTCAAACTCGTCGTTCCGGCAGGGATTGCCGGAATCCGAACGCCCGTAAGGGCGTACTATCAGTACGGTGAAAGTCCGTACCAGAGTAAGCCTAAAAACTCTGAAATTGAAAGTAACTGCGTCATCGTGAGGTGGGAAGTAACTGGAAATGAACTGTCAGTCCGTAGAGCCCTCATACGAGTGATGCAGTTTGCTAACAGAGCAAAGAACAGCTTGCGGGAAAGCAGACCCAAGAAATCCCAACAGCAGGACGTAGCCTGAAATCAAGTCTGTCCTACGTCAAGCAAACGGTGAGAACAGCGGCTAGCAAAACCGCTTTTAGCAAAGGGGGGCAGGAAGATAGAGGCATACTGAACATAACAAGGCAACCGAGAAGGTAGAATCCACAGTGTCAGAAGAGACTAGACAGGAAACAGAAACACAAACCCACCAAAAGTGGCTATGGGTGGAAGCTGCGGTATGGACAGTGCGCATGTTGGCGGCACTGGTTAACGGTGCCAAAGGAGGAAAATGGTTCAGCTTGACGGAAAATGTCAAAGTACTTGTTGCCTTTGCTGAAAATTAATGCGCACTCATGCTCGTACAATTTGCTGGCGGCGTGCTGGGTTTATCGGGATTTAAGAACACCTCTGCTCGCCATTCCCAGTTTCTGATATCCTTGCTCCATCGTTTTGGATTCGCCTCTTTAGCGGCACAATAGGTGACTTTTCTTACGTTGAGAATGGCTTGATCTTGACCGTTGTGTCGTTGTTCCGGGGTTACAAAATGGATGCTACTGTGCCGATGCTCAAGGTTGTACCAAGCCACAAAATCCGTCACCCATGCTCTGGCTTCTGCCAGCGTAGAGAAGGGTTGCAAAGGATATTCAGGACGATATTTCAAGGTCTTGAACAAGGCTTCTGAATAGGGATTGTCATTGCTGACCGACGGGCGGCTCAAGGATGGCTGCTCCGTTTTGTGGAACATCGCGCCGGTGATCCGCGCATACTGAGCCTAATCAAGCGCTGGCTAAAAGCCGGTGTGCTGGAGGATGGCGAAATACAGGCTAGCGAAACAGGTACACCGCAAGGAGGATCAATCAGCGTATTGCTGAGCAATATTTACCGGCACTATGTGTTAGACCTTTGGTTTGAACGGGTCCTGAAACAACGACTAAAAGTTGAAGCTTATCTGGTCCGTTACATTGATGATTTTGTGCTCTGTTTCCAATACCGCGAGGATGCGCTAAGAGTGCAAGAAGTTTTGCGAAAACGGTTGGCGAAGTTTGGGTTGACCCTGGAGCCGAACAAAACCAAATTGGCTGAATTTGCATGCGTCATCTACCGATACGGGAACAGGTGGAAAACTTGAATCGGGTATTACGTGGGAACTATGCCTACTACGGTATTGCTGGAAATATTCGAGCTTTACGAAGAACCTCCGAGCAGTTGAGAGCGTTATTGGCGCAAGATGCTGAGTAGCAGAAGTCGAAAAGGCAATGTAACAAGGGAATCGTTTGGGCAAATCGTGGAAGCGTTTCCGTTACTGCGACCAAGAATTGCAATATCGTATAAAGAGTTGCAATCAATCGCGGTGCTGTGAATCAATATCTGAAGAGCGTAGTGCGGGAAATCCGCACGCTACGATCTGTGGGAGACAGGTGCAGATGACTGCCCCGTCAACCCGGTGACGGAGGCTGCGGCCTCCTCTGACCCGATGTGCAACTGGCATGATAGTCAGCTAGCTGGTGAAAGCAGAGCAAAATGACATGATTCAGCTATCACTTCCTGGCGATCGCATTCCATGCGGCAAGCCATGTTTGTGTCAGATACATATCGGCTTTTTTGTCAAGTGCACCAGTCAACACTAATTGCAACGTGTTATTGATAATACCAAAAAAATAGGCGCTGACCAGCAACGGATTAATATTGCGGATTTCTCCTGCATTGATGCCCGACTGAATGATTTTGATGATTTTTACGAAGGCGGCGGTTTCCAGAACAGGTTTTTCTTCCGGCAAGAACTCATTGAGTTTTAAAATCAGCAGAAACCGCATGACATCAGGCGCATCATCAGCCAGCTTGAAAAACAAATCGACAATGCTGCGTAGTTGCTCTGATGATTTTTGATTCCTGCGCCTTATATCATCGATAGAAATATTTAAGCTGTCGAAAATATTGGCATACAACTGCGCTGCGATCATTTGTTTATTTTTAAAGTGCTGATAGATTGCGCTGGTATTTTTTATACCCGCAGCCTCCGCAATATCAGTTAACGATGTATTAAAATAACCTTTTTCGGCAAATAACTTTAGAGCCGCCAGTAATATTTCGTCCTGTGTTTCAGCTTTCGATTGAATAATTTCTTTTTCCTGATCCATTTTCATCTTTTACAGCTGATTCACTGTGCTGTATCTTGTTGTTAGTGAAAATCCAAAAGATCTTATTAATTAAGACACCGGATTTAAAGTGTAATTATTATTCTGCCCTAATGACTGCCAAAGCAGCACTTAAGTAATTTATCATAGACCATAATGTTAATATGGCTGCAATATACAGTAGACCATAACCGCAATAGTTAATCGGGATACCGAACAAATTATCACGATACAGCAACATGCCGATTGCCACCATTTGTGCAGTGGTTTTCCATTTACCCAATTGAGAAACCTTGACTTTTGCGCGCTGGCCGATCTCTGCCATCCACTCTCGCAGTGAGGCAATGGTTATTTCTCGTCCTATAATAACAGCGGCGGGAATTGCCAGGTAGGGAGTCGCCTGCTGCTGAACAATTAAAACCAGAATTATCGCAACCATTAGCTTGTCGGCAACAGGATCTAAAAAAGCACCAAAAGGCGTTTCCAGCTGCATTTTTCTGGCAAGGTAGCCGTCCAGCCAGTCGGTAAGTCCGGCTAGTATAAAAATCAGCGTACAAGCCAGATTGGAATACTGCCAGGGCAAATAAAAAACCACGGTTAATAAAGGAATTAACGCGATTCTTAACAGCGTAAGATTTGTTGGTATGTTAAATTGAATCGTCATCCTGGTGATGAAATAGTTCGTAAATCTGTTGCGCCAACTGGCGGCTAATGCCATCTACACTGCAAAGTGCATCCACGCCAGCGCATGAAATGCCTTGCAGACCCCCAAACTGTTTTAATAAATTCTGCCGCCGCTTGGAACCCAATCCCGGGATAGTTTCCAGTACCGATTGTTTTGCTGCTTTCCCGCGGCGTTGCCTGTGCCCTGTTATTGCAAACCGGTGCGCCTCATCGCGGATATGCTGAATTAACAGCAAACCGCTGGCGCCTGGCGTTATATCAATGGGCTGTTCCTGATCCGCCAGAATCAGCTTTTCCATGCCCGGTTTTCTATCCGGACCCTTGGAAATGCCGACTATGATAACATTGTTTACGTCTAATTCCGCTAATGCCCTTTTCGCTCCATGCACCTGACCTTTGCCGCCGTCAATAAACAATATATCCGGGGCCTCATGCTCGCCTTGTTGCAGTCGTTTAAAACGTCTGGAAACTGCCTGATGAATCGCCGCATAATCATCGCCACCGGTTATACCGGTGATATTAAACCGGCGATAGGCCGATTTTACCGGCCCTTCTCTATCAAAAACCACACAGGAGGCGACCGTCTGCTCGCCTTGGGTATGGCTAATATCAAAGCATTCCAGACGTTTAGGCAAGTCCTTGCAACTCAACTCCTGCTGCAAGCTTAGAAACCGCGCATAAATGTCCTGTTTATCCGATAACTTGCTCAACAGTGAATTCTCGGCATTGGTAATAGCCATTTGCAGCCATTTTAACCGCTCTCCTCTAACGTTGTGAGAAATAGTTACCGAATGTTTTGCCTGACTGGCTAAGACGCCGGTTAATAACTCGGTATCTTCAAGTTCATGACTGACTATCAATTCACAAGGCGCTTGTTTATCCAGATAATATTGGGCAACAAACGCCTGTACTATCGCAGCAGGGTCATGTTCATCAGTCATTTTCGGGAAAAATGCTTTATTACCCAGATGCTGGCCATTACGGATAAAAAACACTTGAATACAAGCCATGTTGGCTTTATTTGCACAAGCGATAATATCCACATCACCCTTTTCGCCATGAACGAAATGCTTTTCCAGCACGGAGCGCAATTTTACGATCTGATCTCTAAGACTGGCAGCCTTTTCATAATCGAGATTAGCCGCAGCTTGCTCCATCTTGACAATCAACTGATTAATCAGCAGTTCACCCTTGCCCTCCAGAAACATCACCGTACTATTAACATCCTGAGCATAGTTTTGTTTTTCAATCAGGCCTACACAGGGCGCAGTGCAGCGTTCTATCTGATATTGCAGGCAAGGCCTAGTCCGATTGTTATAGTAGGCATCATTACACTGCCGGATTGGAAACAGCCTTTGCAGCAGCTTCAGGCTTTCTCTGACCGCTCCCGAACTGGGGTAAGGTCCAAAATAACGGCCTTTTTTATTTTTTGCGCCACGATGAAATGTGAGTTGCGGAAAGTCCTGTTCACTGGACAGGAACATATAAGGAAAGGATTTATCATCCCTTAAACAGATATTGTAACGCGGCTTATGGCGTTTGATTTGTTGACATTCCAGTAAGAGCGCTTCGCCTTCAGTATGCGTCACAGTCACTTCAATGGCAGCCACCCTGGCCACCATAGTCTGTTGCTTGATTGACGCCGTTTGCGTTTTAAAATAACTGGAAACGCGATTTTTAAGGTTTTTGGCCTTGCCAATATAAATAATCTCGCCCCTGTCATTAAGCATTGTATAAATGCCCGGGCGCGTTGTCAGTTGTTTTAAAAACGCATTGACATCAAAATTGTTTATTGAAATTTCGGAACTCACTTTTAATCTAAAAATCTTTCATACCAGGACTAAAACGAAACATCTTAAAGAAAATATTGAGTTAATGAAATAGCGGTAATAATTCATTCAATCAATAGCACTTGTACAGCTCAAAAAACTATAAGCGTCTGAAAGCAAATTTAAATTTTACGTTCGCAAGCCTTGCCCTATATTTTTAAAAAAAATTGCCTATTATGTTTAATTAATTTGGTATTAGTGAATGAATCCACGGATAAATAATGTTTATTAAAAACTGGTGGCATTTTAGTCGTAAAAAGAGAAAGCGCCGGGTAATTAATGATTACTTTTCATTGGACAAGGTTTATACATCGGTCAATCAGTTGTCAATTGGCATGTATATAGTCGAGCTGGATAGACCTTGGCTGGGCACACCTTTTTTATTTCAGGGTTTTGAATTAAAAACAGAGGAAGAGATTCGAGCCGTCAGGGATATCTGTGAGTATGTGTATATTGATACAACCATAAGAAAAAAAGCAAGTTATGCTGTTGCCGAACAGACACAAATTAATATCCATAGCGTTTTGGGCTATGGCTCGCCACCTGCAAAATTAAGCATATTTGAAAAGGAAATTATACAAACTGAGAAAGTTTACCAACATGCGAGAATTTTAGTTGCAGATTTTATGAGAAAAATTGCAATGGGTGGCGGAATTGATAGCAAACTTGCCAAGGAAGCTGTTGCGGAGTGCGTGAATAGTGTTTTGCATTCTCCCGATGCGATTTTATGGCTCACTCAATTAAAAAATAAAGATGAGTATACTGCCCAACATAGCATGAATGTTTGTGTTTTAGCTATTATCCTTGGCCGTCATATCAATCTCTCGGAAAAAAATCTTAATATTGTCGGGCTGTGCGGCATGATGCACGATATGGGAAAAATGCTAATACCGCTTGAAATTCTTAATAAACCAGGGAAACTGGAATTCGAAGAAATGGAAATTATGAAAACGCATACAACCTTGGGTTCTGAATTGTTAAAATCCAGCAATAACATGCACCCAAGCGCAATAGAAGTTGCATTTAACCACCATGAACGCTTGGATGGCAAAGGTTACTGCCGTCAGATTAGCAAGTCTGACATCTTGCACTTTACAAGAATGGTAGCTATTGTTGATATGTATGATGCCATGACCAGTGACAGAGTCTATCAAAAAGGCAGAACCCATCTTGAAACAACCAATACCATGACTAGCGTAGCTGGCTCACATTTGGATCCGGCTTTGGTTGTCAAGTTTATTGAGAGCATAGGTGTCTATCCGCCAGGCTCCCTGGTTGAACTGACTAATGGAATTGTAGGTATTGTGATTGAAGTAAATGAAAAAACGAAGTTGCGACCAAAAATTATTACCATTCTGGATGAAGAAAAAAATCCAGCGTCAGAGCAAGTCATTGATTTATCAAAGATGATCAGGGATAAACGAGGCAATATCTATACTATTAAAAGCGTCATTAGAGCTGAAAATTATAATATTGATCCAGGCATGTATCATCAAAAAATTATTTTACGATGAGGTGGTTATGAACAATTTTGACTCCCTTGACGGTTCTTGCAAGCTCCGCGGCTCTGGTCGACATCTCAGTGGAATCAACGAATCCGCTAAGCTGCACAACACCCTTGAAAGTTTCAACACTAATCTGGAACGTTTTAAGCTTGGAATCAGCCAATATTGATGTCTTCACTTTGGTAGTTATAGCAGAATCATCCAAATACTCCCCGGTGCTTTCATGCTTTGGGCTCCCTGCGCAACCTGAGACAGAAATAGCCAATATTAGAATTACTATAAAGCGCTTTATCAAAATTAATTTACTCATAATTGCTCCACTTAAAAGAAAAATAAAACGTAAAATTTTTAACAAAAACAACGGCGCTTATTATTCACATTTAACTTAGGGATCTTTTGTTAATCCCATTTTATCCTAAAAAATCATTCAACCTAAGTTTTATAAATCAATAAACTGTTTGGCAAATTATTTTTTGAAATTCATTGCTTTTTTAAACCGATGCCAAGCAACACAATTAAAGTCCCCCAAAGTAAACAGGGAATCAGCCAAAACCAGCTTTGGTAAAATGTCACAGGCGGGTTTTTAAGGTAGGGCACTTCGTATAGCCCGGCCCATGGCTGATGTATCGGTGATTTTTCCAGAATGTCTCCCGATGCCAACGCTACGGTGGATATACCGGTATTGGTGACACGCAACACGGGACGGCGGAACTCTACGCCCCGCGCCAGCGTCATGTACATATGTTGATAGGGTTCCTGCCAGGTGCCATACCAGGAATCATTGGTTACATTGACGATGAATTGCGCCCCCAGATTAGCGAGCGAACGTGAGAATCCGGGAAAAAGACTTTCATAGCATATTTGTGCGCCCATTTTATAGCCATTCCAGTTCAATAAGGCGTTAGGACCTGCGCCTCTTGCAAAATGACCCGTTGGCGGTAGCCAGTCGCGGATTTCAGGGAAGAATTGTTCTCCGGGTATATATTCACCGAAGGCCAGCAAAATAGTCTTACTGTAATGAGGGGGCACAATTTCACCCTCTTTATTTAATACAAACAGGGAATTTGTAATCAGGCGGGATTGTTCATCGATACTGTAAGCCCCGGTTATAAGCGGCAGTTGTCGATCATGGAGGTATTGAGCCAGAGCTATTGGCAATTCATTGAACTTGAATTGTTCTCCCAGTAAAGCTGGAAAAGCGGTTTCAGGCCACATGGCAAAGTCGATTTTTGATTGTTTATGGGTTTTGAGCGCGTTATCCGTTAGCATTTTATAACGATTGAATATTTCCTGGCTAAAACCCTTACCCAGTTCCGCCGCCATTTTTTCTGAGTTTTCTATACTCGCCTGAATCAGCAGCGTTTTAAATGACGCATCCGGTTGCGGCAGCCTGGATTTAAGCCATAGCCCGCCTATATTAAACAGGATGAATCCTCCGATAATCGTCATGAAAATGATTTTACCCGAGTTCTGATGGCGTTGTTTCCAGGCCAAATAAAGCGGTAGATTACAAAGCAATGTTGCCGCACTGAGACCGCTAAAGCCGACAAACTCAGCCCACTGGTAAACTGGAATATTCGCGCCATACCAGGAATAACCAAAGTTCCAGTCAAACAGCGTCACTGAGTAAGCTTCACACAATACGGTAATTATTGCCATCAACCACAACGATAAGCGTTCTGACCACTTGAATTTACGTTGCCCCCAAAACCACAATATTCCGGCCAAGGGTACAAACAGGTGTGCAATCAGGGCATACAGTAGCATGCCAATGACTGCAATCGGCCAAGCCAGATGTGCGAATTCGTGTAACAGATAGGCGACCCAGTTAAAACCGATCAGTGTGAATACAAAAGCCGTGGTTAAGCCGCCGAGGAACACGTTTTTAAAACCGGTTTGCCGGCTCCAGAAGAGCCATAAAGGTACAAAACAGAACAGGGAAGCCCAGGGAGGGAAGGGGATATAACTGGTGCCGATCAGGATGCCGGACAGTACCGGGAGCGACCAAGATTTGAGTTTGCTGTTCATAGGATGTTGATGCTAAAGGTCACTTCCGTCAGGTTAAGGAAGCGCACTGTGCGTAGGTAGGTCGTGTTTAGCGTAACTCGACTTTAAGCTCAAGGCAGTTATCGGATTACACTTCGCCAAACCTGCCTGCAAATACTGTTGAGCTTTTTTAGCCTGGTGTCTTAATCATTCACTATGAAGTTCAGCATATAACGCCCGGTATTCGTCGCTCAGTTTATGGTTGGGGACATAATGCACTAGCGGCTGCGATACTGTATGAGATTCCCTGACTTTGATAGATGGCGAAATCATTGCGGCAAGTACAGGAAGTCCTTCGGCGATAAGTTCATCAACTAATTGGCGCGGTAAATTGGCCTGTTTTTGGAATTGATTAACGATAATGCCTTCAATTTGAAGGTTTTGATTATGATCGGTCTTGACTTCCGTTACTGCCTGCATCAATGTATATAAGGCTTCCCTGGCGAAGGTGTCGCAATCAAAAGGAATTAAACATTTTTCGGCGGCGATTAATGCTGATTGGCTGTAGAAGTTGAGGATAGGCGGTGTATCCATATAGATAGCGTCAAAACCCTCCAGTTTTTCCAGCGCCTCTTTTAATTTGAAAATTTTAAAACGCGATTCCAGACGGCCTTGCAAGGGTTCAAGGTCGGGATGTGAAGGAATAACAAACAGGTTAGGAAAGGGTGTCTCGTGAATAACATTTTCAAGTCCGGAGTTGCTGCCGCCTCCAAACAACGAAAGGCTTAGGCAATCCTTGAAAAACAGTGCGATGGTTTTATCGCTCTCGCTGACTTTACGACCCAGCAGGTATTGCGTAGAGTTGCCCTGAATATCCAGATCAATGACCAAAGTGCGCTTGCCCTCAAGGGCGCTGATGGCGGCTAGATTACAGGTAATCGTTGATTTGCCGACTCCGCCTTTCTGGTTGAAAATGACTCTGCGCATGTTATTCTCCATGAAATCAAATAGATGAAAGTCGCATTATACGACTTGGAACGGTAATATCAAATGCGGATAAAGGTTTTAGCGTGGCATGCCGGACATTCAGGGATTTCACTGGCGGTTTTAAACGCAATTTCCTTGCCGCAGTCGTCACAGACAAAGGTTCCAGGTCCGGTTATATCACCGCTATGATAGGTATGCGCTTCAGCCATCTTTTCCAGCTTTGCAAGTTCCAGACGGGTTTTGTCGGCAACGCTTAAGAAAGCATCCAGCGTAAAATTCTCAATCAATTCAATATCAAATTTAAACCACTCGGAGAGCGAATCTTTATCTTCCTTGTCTGACAAGCCATGGGCGGCATGCTCAATATCGCGTTTTACATAACCTGAAAGCTTGTCAAGTTCTTCGTCAGTCAAGTCGCTGGTTTTGCCGGTTTTTTCTTTCGAAATTTCCAGTGCCTCAGCTAAAGTATGGATTGTTTCCTCCATGGTTTCATGAAGATGTTTCATAAAATCGGAATAGGCGGCGATCAGTTTATTTTTATTCATGGTTCAATTCCTGAAAATGACACTTTAGATTTAAGCAACTGTACGGTATTCTAACGCTTTTGACCGGTAAAAGACGAGTAGGATGCAAGAAAATTATCGACCGCTCGCTATTGAGCAAGAAGTACAAGCCGCCTGGGAAGCCTCGGGAGTATTTAATGCGTCAGAATCTTCTGCACAGGAAAAGTATTATTGCTTGTCCATGTTCCCTTATCCCAGCGGTAAATTGCATATGGGGCATGTGCGCAACTATACCATTGGCGATGTTATCAGCCGTTACCAGCGTATGTTGGGCAAAAATGTCTTGCAGCCGATGGGTTGGGATGCTTTTGGATTGCCTGCCGAAAATGCCGCGATGCAGCATGGCGTTCACCCTGCCGACTGGACGTATGAAAATATCGACTATATGCGCGATCAGCTTAAACGGCTGGGTTTTGGCTATGACTGGAACAGGGAATTGGCTACCTGTGATCCCGATTATTACAAGTGGGAGCAATGGTTTTTCCTGAAATTATTGGCTAAGGGCCTGGTTTATAAAAAGACGGCGCCGGTCAATTGGTGCCCACATGATATGACTGTTCTGGCGAATGAGCAGGTTATTGATGGTTGCTGCTGGCGTTGTGATACTAAAGTTGAGCGCAAGGAAATTGCGCAGTGGTTTTTAAAGATTACTGCGTATGCGGATGAATTACTCGCTGCGCTGGAAACGCTGGACGGCTGGCCGGAGCAGGTAAAAACCATGCAGGCCAACTGGATAGGGCGTTCTGAAGGTGTTGAGATGGATTTTCGCGTACCGGATATGGCGCAACCCTTGCGAATTTATACGACGCGCCCGGATACATTAATGGGGGTGACTTATCTGGCCGTTGCTGCTGAGCATCCTTTGGCGTTAAAAGCTGCCGAAAGCAATGCCGATATCGGTGTGTTCATAGATGAATGCAAGATGATGGAAACCTCGGAAGCGGCCATGGAAACCATGGAAAAACGCGGCATTGATTCCGGGATTAAAGCCTTGCATCCGCTTACCGGTGAGCAAGTTCCCGTCTGGATCGCCAATTTCGTATTAATGGGTTACGGCACGGGCGCTGTGATGTCCGTTCCTGCACACGATCAACGGGATTTTGAGTTTGCAAAAAAATATGGCATTGCCATTAAGCAGGTGATATTTGCCAAAGACGGCGAAAATGACGATGATTGTTCAGAACAGGCTTACACTGTAAAAGGCATATTAAAAAACTCAGGACAATTTGACGGATTGACGTCTGAACAGGCATTTGTGGCTATCGCGGAAGTCTTGGAAAAAGAACAAAAGGGCTTGCGTAAAATAAACTTTCGCCTGCGCGATTGGGGCGTTTCCCGTCAACGTTACTGGGGTGCGCCGATTCCGGTCATTTATTGTGATAATTGCGGAACTATACCGGTGCCGGAGCAGGATTTGCCTGTGCAATTACCCCGAGACGTTATTCTTGATGGTTCACAATCGCCTTTGGTTGCACATTCTACTTTTGCACATGTCAATTGCCCAAAATGCGGCAAAGCTGCCAGACGCGAAACCGATACTTTTGACACTTTTATGGAATCGTCCTGGTATTTTGCCCGCTTCGCCAGCAGCAAAGCCGAAACCATGCTGGATGACAATGCCAAATACTGGTTGCCGGTAGATCATTATATCGGCGGTATTGAACATGCAATTTTGCATTTGCTCTACGCACGGTTTTATACCAAATTATTGCGCGATGAAGGCTTGCTGGTCTGTGACGAGCCGTTCAAAAAGCTGATGACGCAAGGCATGGTGTTAAAAGACGGCAGCAAAATGTCCAAATCCAAGGGCAATACCGTCGATCCACAAGGTTTGATAGATCAGTACGGCGCCGATACCGTGCGCTTGTTTATAATGTTTGCAGCGCCTCCCGAGCAATCGCTGGAATGGTCAGACAGCGGCGTAGAAGGCGCGTTCAGATTTTTGAAAAGACTCTGGAAACAGGCGTATCTGCATATTGAAGAGGGCGGCTCTCCTTCGGCTGTTGATAAATTTTCATTGACGGAACAGCAGCAGACGATTCGTAGACAATTGCATCAAACCATCCAGAAAGTCAGCCATGATATGGGGGTGCGTACGATTTTTAATACCGCAATCGCAGCGAACATGGAACTGGTAAACACCTTGGCCAAATTTACCGATGATTCCGATAATGGCAAAGCCATACGTCAGGAAGTCCTGGAAGCGATTATATTGATGCTGGCGCCAATAGTGCCGCATATCTGTCATCAACTGTGGCTGGATTTGGGACATCAACAAGCGGTGATTAGTGCGCAATGGCCTGAGGTTGACAGGGCGGCTTTAGAGCAGGATTTGTTGGAGTTGGTAGTGCAGGTTAACGGTAAATTACGCGGTAAAATTTCTGTTCCGGCATCGGCTTCGGCAGACGAAGTTCAAACAAGGGCCTTGAATGATGAACATGTTCAGCGGTTTATTGCAGACAAACCGGTCAGAAAGGTGATTGTGGTTCCAAAAAAACTGGTCAATATCGTTGTTTAAGGTGTGTAGATGTGCTTTAGTCGCCCTCAAAATCGACTGTTTTATGGAGTAGTGTGTGTTAATAAATAAATTAGTTATCTTGATTATGGCGTTATTAATAAGCGCCTGCGGCTACCATTTGCGGGGGGCTTTGGAGCTGCCTCAAGGGATGAAAAATGTTTATCTGGAGGGTGGATCGGCGCAGCTGCGCGAACAATTCAAGAGGGCGATGGAAACTTCTTCCATGCAGCTTTCAAATTCTCCTGAAAATGCAGGAATTATTGTCAAAATATTTGACGAAGATAGTCGTCGGCGCGTTTTGTCGCTAAGTTCCGGGGGTGTAGCTAATGATTTTGAACTGAGCTATCGTTTTGAGTATGAATTGCTTGATTCCAAAAACAAGGTGTTGATGCCTCGGCAACCTATCGAAATTAAACGGGAATATTATAATGATCAGGTGCAGGTTATAGCAAAGGGTAACGAAGAAGCTGTGATACGTGACGAAATGTATCAACAGGCAGTGCGTTCGATAGTTAATCGTGCCAGAGTTGCTTTGGAAGAAAGTCCGAAATAATATGCGTCTTAAACCCGAACAGATAACCGCGGCTCTGCAAAAAGGCTTGATGCCGGTTTATTTTATTACTGGCGATGAGCCGTTGCAGCTGGGAGAAATGGCCGATGCGGTCAGAAAAGCGGCAAGAAATGCAGGATTTGAAAACCGTGAGATTCTATCCGCAGATACAGGATTTGAATGGAATCAATTAGCTGTGTCGGCTAGCTCCTTGTCTATTTTTACGGATAAAAAAATTATCGATTTAAGATTGCCTTCCGCTACACCGGGAGCGGAGGGAGCAAAAGCCATGATCGCTTATTGTGAACGCTTGCCGGAAGATACGCTGTTACTCATTACTGCAGGGAAGGTGGCTGGCAGCGCATTAAAGACCCGTTGGCTGGAAGCATTGGAAAAAAAAGGTGTTGTTATTCAGGTTTGGCCCTTAGAAGGACAGGAGTTGATTCGATGGTTACAACAAAGAATGCAGCAGCGCGGATTACACGCCGAAACCGACGGCTTGCGCATACTGGCTTCCAGAATTGAAGGAAACCTGCTGGCCGCCGCTCAGGAAATAGAAAAACTTTACGTTCTTTATGGAACCGGGAAGCTGAGCAATCAACAGATTCTTGATGCGGTGGCTGATAACTCAAGATACGATGTATTTAAACTCATGGACAGTGTATTGTCCGCCAATGTAACCCGTATTTTCAGGGTATTGTCCGGTTTGCGGGCCGAGGGCATTGCGGCGCCGGTCGTGTTATGGGCGGTGACACGCGAAGCTCGGGCATTAATCAAGATTAAACAGGCAATCTCCGAGGGAGACAATAGAGAATGGGTATTTAAAAACAACCAAATCCGGGATAAACGCAAGCAGCTTGTTGTTAATGCGTTAAACAGACTTAGCGTGAGTGATTTAAACAGCATACTGGTATTGAGTGCAAAGGCGGACAGGCAGATAAAGGGGCAGCAGCAAGGTGATGCATGGGAAACATTACTCGCTGTTTGTCTGCTGTTTGGTAACTGTTCAGAAAGTCTCTAGATGATCTATGCTTACTCGGTAAAACAAGTAATTGTTATAAACCACCAACCGATTGAGTTTTGCTAATGCTACAGACAACCAACTTAAGGACGGTTTATTTATGCGCCTAAAGGCTTTGCAAAAGCCAGTTATTAAAAGTTGGCTGCCCGTCTTTGTTACCGCCGTATTGTTTTATATAGCCGGCGAGCTGACGATGTCATTATCATTGCCCCCCAGTTATGCCACAGCTATCTGGCCGCCTGCCGGTATCGGTTTGGCGGCAGTTTTGTTGTGGGGTTATCGGGTTTTACCTGGCATATTTGTAGCCGAATTCCTTATACACTATGAAGTCTACGATATGTCGGCTTTATTGGAATCTCCGCCGGACTTACTGGTTTTTTTTCTTAACCCCTTTAACAGTGTTATCAGATCCTGGCTGGGCGGTATTCTGGTCAAAAAATTTGCCGACTATCCCAATCAGTTAATTTCGATCCGATTGATTATTCTGTTTTTTTTACTCGCAGGGCCCGTTGCGACTTTTTTGCCGGCAGCTCTTAGTATTTATGGGCTATTTTTGAATGGCGTTATCATTGAGCAAGACCTGCTTTACTCATTTTTAACCTGGTGGCTCGGTGATTGTACGGGTATCGCTATTTTTACGCCGTTGTGTTTTATCATCTTTGATCGTTCTCATAGAATCTGGCAGCAACGTTTAGTTTCTTTGGGTTTGCCGCTGACCGTCATGTTTTTGGTTGTTGCTTTCGGTTATCTGTTTGCTCAGCGGCAGGAAGTTGAACGCTTGCATAGAGTCATCGGCAGGCAAATGTATAGCATCAATGACGATTTACAAAATGAATTTCAGCGTCATTTGGCTATTTTAAAGCAATTATCAATGACGAAATCCGGTTTCCGGTTATTTTCATCTTCTGCTTTAAATCAACATCCCGGCCTTTCCCATCTTGAATGGCTGGATGCTCGCAAGGATAAAACGGGCTATCGCTATACCAGCCTATACACTGCAGCCGACAAAAACTATAAACCCATCGATTTTGACTCGGTTGTAGACTTAGCCAATACACTTGACCTTGGTTCAGCGGAGGTCACAGTAGTAGGCAAAAACGAGTTTCTTATTTTTATGCCCGTCTTTGAAACCGGGGACAAAAGTTGCCAATGTATTAGGAGTCTTGTTGCCGGGACTGTTAATATTAAAAACTTTGTTAAGGATGCCATGGGCAGTGAAAGCATTGAGCATGTAACCGTAAATCTTTTACCGGATCAAGGCAAGCAGCAACAAGCCTCGGTATTGCTATCCAATACGGATAAACAAATTGATCCGCTGGGATTGACCAGGCTGGCAGCCATCAATTTGGGCGGCCATAAATGGTTTTTACAGGTGGTGCCGGATAAAAAATTCCTCGGTGAACATTACTCCTGGACAGTTTGGCAACTGCTTGCTGGCGGTATGTTTTTGACCGGTTTCATGAGTATCGGATTATTGGTTTTGACAGGTCAGAACGAGTCGATCCGGTCTGAAGTTGATAAACGCACTGAGGATCTCAGGCTAAGCCACAATAAATTATCGGCAAGCGAACAGCAGTTCAGGAAACTGGTGCAAACCCAGTCGGCAATTGTTTGGCGGGCGGATCCGGTGACTTGCAGGTTTTTGTTCGTCAGTGATGAGGCCGAGAGCATTTTGGGATATCCAGTCGAGCGATGGCTTAATGAAGTTGATTTTTGGCCGCAACATATTCATGAAGATGACAGGGAAACCGCACTGGCCTATTGTGCGGAAGAAACCAGAAACCATCGCAATCACGATTTTGAATATCGAATGATCGCAGCAGATGGCCGCTGTGTCTGGTTGCGTGATTATGTCAATTTGACTGTTGATAACGGTAAAGTAACGGAAATGTTTGGTTTCATGATTGACATTACGGAACAGAAGCAGGCGGAAGAGCAGTTGCGCCTGGCGGCGACCACATTTGAAAGTCAGCAAGGGATTTTGATTACCGATAAGGACTTCAGAATACTGCAGGTAAATAAGGCCTTTACTGAAATTACCGGTTATTCCCAGGAAAAAGTCTTGGGAAAAAATCCAAGAATACTCAGCTCAGGGCGTCATGATAAAGCCTATTTTGAGGATTTCTGGCAGCAATTAACGACTAATGGCCGATTCGAAGGGGAGGTGTTGAATCGACGCGAAAACGGAGAAATCTATCCGGAATGGCAAACCATTACAGCGGTCAAAAATGACAAGGGCGAGGTGAGCCATTATGTATCGGTTTTCACAGATATTACCGAGAAGAAAGAGACAGAAAGCAGGATTCATAATATGGCTTTTTATGATCCTTTAACCCGTTTGCCGAATCGCCGTTTATTGCTGGACAGATTTGATCAGGAGTTGGCAATAGCGAAAAGGCATGGACAGACTGGCGCTGTCATTTTTCTGGATTTGGATCATTTTAAATTGCTAAACGATTCGCAGGGGCATCTGATTGGCGATGAATTACTCATTCAAGTCGCAAACCGTCTGTCTTCTGTACTTAGAGAAGAGGATACGCCCGCGCGATTAGGCGGGGATGAATTTGTGGTATTGCTGCATGCAAACTCGGAAAGTTTAACTACAGTGGCAGATCATGCCTTGATTGTCGCAGAAAAAATAAAAGCAATATTAAACAAGCCGTTTATGCTTAATCAATATCAGCATCAAATATCATGCAGCATGGGTATTGCTTTGTTTCCCGACAATGATGAAAACCCGGATGTGATTCTGCAACAAGCCGATACGGCGATGTATCGTTCCAAAGCCAGTGGGCGCAACGCAATCTGTTTTTTTCATCCCAGCATGCAGGAAGCAGCCGATTTGCGCTTTAATCTGGAGCAGGATCTCAGGGCGGCCATTGAGCATGGCAGGTTTATCCTGTTTTATCAGCCGCAGGTGGATAGTAAGGGTGTTGTACTTGGCGCTGAAGCGCTTATACGCTGGGAGCACCTGGTTAAAGGCATGCTGTTGCCGATGGATTTTATTCCCGTTGCCGAGGAAAGCAGTTTGATTCTGGCCATAGGACGATGGGTATTGCTGGAAGCGTGTAGTCAGATTAAAGCCTGGCAAAATACAGGACTTAATCCCTCGCATGTTTCTGTTAATGTCAGTTCTCGTCAATTCAGACAGCAGGATTTTGTCGAGCAGGTAAAATATGCTATCGACAGCAGCGGGATTGCCGCGCATCTGCTGGGTATAGAATTGACCGAAAGCGTGATGATCGCGGATATAAACGATACCGTCGCTAAAATGAAGGCCTTGAAAGCGCTCGGGATTTCAATCGCAGTCGATGATTTCGGCACAGGTTACTCTTCATTGATGTATTTGAAACAGTTGCCGATTGATATCTTAAAAATAGATTATGGTTTCGTCAGAGATATTCTAACGGATGCTAATGATGCAGTCATTGTAGAAACCATTATCAGTATGGCGCAGCATTTGGACTTGCACGTTATTGCCGAGGGTGTGGAAACGGCAGAGCAACTGGCATTTCTAAAACAACGGGGCTGTTTGGTTTTTCAAGGCTATTATTTTAGCCGCCCTCTTCATGCTGATGAGTACGCGGAAAAGTATTTTAAGTTTTTTTTGAGATAACCGACCAATAGTCAGATAGCCAAGTAGAGTGGACAGACTTTTTGCCCGCCGGAATAGGATAAAAGGCGGGCAGAAAAGCCTGTCCACCCAATCACGGCTCAACCCAGCGCAGTAAATGCCGCCGCCACAGGCAATAAAAAAAGAGCCTGTCACCGGTCGATTTTATTGGACTTTTTCCGATTTCATTTGTTTTAGATAATGCACGATATCCTGGACATCCCTTGCGGTAATGATGCTTTCAAAGTGGGGCATTTTGGTGCCGGCACGATAAGCCGAAGCGTTAAGTATAAATCCGCTCAGCTCCTCTTCCTTAAAGTATTCGCTAATATTTTTCGGGATATTGAGTTCGGGGCCGACCTTGCCGCCGGAAAGATTGACTGAATGGCAACGTATGCAATAACGGCTGAACAACGCAAAACCATTGTTAATCCGGGCATCGGCGTGAGCAGGAGCGGCGGCGCCAAAATAAACCCTGGCAGGTTGCAGGGATACTGAAATCAGCTGAAAAGGCCAAGGGTAACGCCACTCATCCAGATCTTTTTTCGGCCAGACCAGGTAAAAGGGCGCAGGGGTCATGATTTGTTTACCGAATTTAAAGTCCAGCCAGTGTTTATTTTCCATTGCAGCATTATCCTGGAAAGCGATGAATCCCTGTTCGGTGAAGGCATCCCTATAGGCCATGGAAACCTGATAACCATCTGCAGAAGTGAAAACGATCAACAGCTCATCGGTTTTTAATGAATCGGGTACAGTGATTTTTTTAAGGATTTCAGCGAGCGGGTAAGCCTGGTATTCCTTGGCTGTCTTGTATACCGGGTCATGACTGACTTTTACTGTTTGCGGTTTTGCTGTATTTGACGAATTGGCCTCAAGCAGATTAAACGTTGGCCAGTCTGTAGGCCAGGCCGGCTGTGGAAGATTTAATACTAAAAAGACAAGGCTGATGAATAGTCGATGGTTAGTCATTGCGGTTACCTACAGAATGTATCAGTGCTGTTAATTGATCTTCAGCTATCGGTTTGGTCAGATAATAATCAAACCCGGCGTTAAGCGCTTCAGTTTTTTTATCGTCGCCAGCATAAGCGCTGATAGCTGCGATTTTGAGTGGGTTATGCTGTTTTCTTAGTATTTTTACCAGTTCCAGGCCCGTCATGACCGGCATGTTAAGATCTATAATCGCCAGTTGATAGTGTTTTGTATTTATTAATTGCAGGGCCTGTTTGCCGTTAACGGCTGTATCAACGGTGCATCCCAGTAGTTCGAGCAGGTTAGCCAGCAATAACAGATTAATTTCATTATCATCGGCAATTAATACGCGGGTCGAAATTTGTTTTATGTCTTCAGTTTCTGCTGTACAGGCCAGATCATAGTGATTTTTTTTACTGGCGGGCAACGGAATTGAAACCGAAAAAATACTGCCGATACCGGGTTGGCTGCTTACTGATAACGTTCCCCCCATGGAATCAACCAGTGTTCGAGTGATCGCCAATCCTAGACCCACGCCTTCTTTAATATAGTTAGCGGTGCTGATTTGCACGAAAGGAGAAAAAATTTGTTCGAGATCATTTTTGGCGATTCCGCAGCCGGTATCCTCAACCGAGAAGTTTAAACAGCCGTCCTGATAAGCAAAAGAAATGGCGACTAAACCCTGGTCTGTATATTTAATTGCGTTGTTAAGCAGATTGACAATGATCTGACGGATACGTTTTTCATCACCACGGAGAAAAGGGGGTATAGTTGAATTATGCACTATTAACGCGAGGTGTTTTGCATCAGCCTGAAGTTTAAAAATATCGGTGATGTTGGCCAGTAAGGTTTTAAAATCGAAGTCATTAAGGTCCAATTTTGTCTGCTTGGATTCAATAGATGAAATATCCAAAAGATCGGTGATGAGTGTTAACAGGTTATCGCTGCATTGCCTGATGATATTGATATATTTTTTATCTTCGGCGGGAAGCGACGATTTATTCTGTAGTAATTGAGTAAAGCCTAATATCCCGTTCAAAGGGGTGCGTAATTCGTGGCTGATATTAGCCAGAAACTGGCTTTTGGCCTGATTTGCAATTTCAGCTGTATTTTTTGCATGTCGTAAAGCCGCAGTGCGTTCCTCAACAATGGATTCAGTTCGAAAATTACGCCCTGTCAGCATTAGCAAACCGATGCCCAGCAGGCCGGTAAACAGTGTTCCGCTGATAAATATCCACCATACCGACCAGGGAATATGCGAATTTTCCATAACGGAGTCATGATAAAAGCTTATTAGCCATTGTTTGTTGGCGACTGGCAGCAGGTAGTGCCGGTAGGCAGGGAGGCCTTGAATATCGGCAGTTGCATAAATGATTTTGTTATCAGTCGTGCTGATGGTTAAAAAGCAGCCTCGGGCATTCAGCTCGTCAAGTGCTTGATGCACCAGTTCAGCAACAGAAATTGAGGTTAAAATAACGCCCAGCAGTTTTTTATCCGATTCGGAAAAAACCGGCGAATAGAGATTAACATTATTATTCTCAACAAACATGTAACTGGATACAGCGAGGGAACTGAGGTCGTTTTTCACTAAATCCGCCAGATTTGGCAGACGCATTTGATGTGTGTCGGGATATTTGATTTGCTGGCTGTTGAGTATTGACGTGAATTCGGCATGGCCGGTTCCGTTGGCTGTATAACTGATCCAGCTTACGAAGTTTATTTCTTTAAAGGGAGATAACGCCTCTCTGCTAAATAACAAAAACTCATGATTTTCTACCATCCTTGAGCCGATAAAAAAATTGCGTACTGACTTAATTGCATGGAAATCTCCCTGGATCCGGTTTTTTAAAGCCTGCGATAGAGTGATTGATTGATCCTTGAGTTGTTGGTGGTGCTGATGATCCTCGATTTTTCGCAGATAAAAGAAAAACATTAACACTAAAGCGAAGGTGAAGATTAGCGGTAGCCCTACGGAACTTCTGCGTTTATGCCAGATAGTTTGGGGTTTTCCGAAAACAATCAACATTAACGGTGCAAACACCAGCACGCCAATGGTGTCACCCACCCACCAGCTCATCCAGTTGACAGGGATTTCAGATAAAGCGATGGTTCCGGCCAGACGCATAGCTATCATGCCGACAGTTGCAGGCAGCAAACAACTTAAAGGTCCGCCCAGCAGCATAAAAAGCAGTATGCTTTTGTCGTCTGTCAATGGATTCGGGAACCCGATATAATGCTTAATCAGCAACGATCCGACAATAGCGCATGCCGTGGCGCCAAAGCCTGTTGCCGTATAAATCAGCAATGCTTCCTGATTATAGCCAAAGGCCCATATACTGAGGCAAAAACTGCCTATAAAGATACTTGGGATTATCCGTTTACCCAGTAACAACACGGCAGCCAATGAAATTCCGGTCGGAGGCCACAGTAATCCGGCATTACTGGGAGGCACTTTAAGCAACAGACCTAATAAACCGAAAATAAAATAGGCGGTGGCGATAAAGTTGATTAAAAGCAGATATTTTACTGTGTGAATAATTGAAAAACGGGTAAACATTTATGTTGAAACAGTGTCTTGCATGGCATGTTTAATCTGCATAATTGCAGATCTATTCAATTGCGCTGTTCTGGTGTGTTGCCAACATAATGCGCCTCTAAACCCCAGATAATCGGGCTGATAAAGCAGGAGTCCGGGTATGTCTTCCAGTTTCAGAGAACCTGCCAGTCCGCAAAGTAATCGCCGGGCTTTGGCAAACTTTACAAATTGCCCTATTTCGTTTTTTTTCATGACTTGCATCAGGGAACCGTTCTGTTTGTCCATCGTATCCAGCATAACGCCTGTAAAACCCGCACTTTTAAGAGAATCTATGATGGTAAAGTCAGGCTGGTTGTCGGCAAATAACACTGCGATCAAGGCAATATTTTGCTGGCTTAATACAGATAATTTATTGACTGTTTCCAGCCAGTCTCCCTCGGGGAAGAAACCAATTTTTATATAATCAACTCCGGTTTCGGCCATTGTCTTGACGGCATTAAACACCAGATCCGGTTGCATGGGCAGGTCGCCAATGGTTGCACTGACAGGGCAACGTTCATCAATCTCGGCAATAATCTGTTTTATGAGATTAATATCCAGGGCGCCTAGCGCACCCGATTCAGGTTGTTTAAGATCGATGATATCGACCTTCGCACTCAATACCAGCAAGGTTTCTGCTATACTGTTGACGCTGGCAAGCATTCCGGTCATAAGGTGGCCTCTGCTTTATAATTATCTATAATTGCCATCAACCAGGCCCACGCTTCCAATTCCTTGTCACCCGCTGTTTTATCCAAACCTATACGCAGATAATCGATTTCAGATTCTATTTTTTCCATAGGCAGCCTGTTTAATCGACTGATTAAAATAGCCGCTTCCAATACTGAGTACTGGGCGCGGTTAAAGCCCGTAAATGGAGCATGATTTACAGTGTGAACCGCTTTACAGAATAATTTTGGCCGGGTGGAGTCGTCTTCAATTCGCACCAATTCAACTTCAGTATGCGCCAGCGTACACTGAAGCACCTGACCATTAATTTTTTCCGCCGATGTCATCGGCCAGTCACGCCGTCCGGTTAAACAGCCCGCAAATACACGCACATCATCGCAGTAGTTGATTACCGCAGTTTTGCTTTCCAGTAAATTATTAAGGGTTGTCGAAGGACGGAACGGCTGAATGATAATTGCATCGCCATTGGCATGAATGCCCATAGGAGCAATATGGGCTAACCCCGAATTGTTCTGAGTGGTAACTATGGTTTCCTTGATCATTGTTTCTTTTGTAAAGTAGTTCCCGCAGGTTTAAAGGTATGCAGATCAACAGTTGGTTCTGCCTGATCGGCGGCACAGCCCCAGGTCAGCGCTTGATCCTGCGTGTAGCGTTTGCCTAACAGCCAGGCTATTTCTGCTCGAGCCAGTTCAACGCCTAAATAAAAAGCATGGCCGCCGTCATTTTCCACATGCAGTTTGGGATATAAGTCAAACGGGTCAGTGGCGCTGTCCAAGCCGTCACGATTGAAAATATGCAACCCTTCAGCGCTGGTTTGAATGCGAAAACTGGGGTCTCTGATTTGTCCGGCCAGTTCCTTTATTTCTTCCAGTGAATAGGGAAACGGTGAAATTTCATGCAGCGCCATTAAACCGGGATCGATATGTTTTGGCAGTGTGTCATTTTCTTTTGCCGCAAACATGATACGCCGTGCCAGATCAGCTTCTTTTACCGCCCTGCATGCGTGTTTGCTGACTTCTGTCGCCAGAATGTTGTTGATATTGAGTTCTGAACAAATGCCCAGCAATAAGGCATTCATGCCTGCGGTATCGGCATGTGTCAGTTCGGTAATATTGCCGACGCCGAACATCATTTCAATATCAGGATGATTTTTTCTGACCTCGTGATAGCGCACAATGGATTGTGTAAAGCCAAAATGCACCGGGTCCAAAATAGGATCGACGATAAAGGCACGATTTTTGGCCTGCATAACCCTGATGGCTCTATCCAATGAAGCCAGGTCTTCATGCTTTTCCGGGATTAAAACAGGTGTTGCCGCCACTTCATCTGCAATCCACAATGTACTCTCATGCAGGCTTAGCATATAATCGGCGCCCGCTTTGCCGCCCCTGAGCAAATCATTGGTGTCCAGTGAATCGATACTGACGGTAAAACCTTCCAGTTTCAAGGTCTGGATGATGTCTTCCATGTGCGGGAAATCGGTGCTGGGTAAACAGCCTATATCAATAACATCGGCGCCATTTTTTTTGTAGTAATAGGCGCGTTTAATTACTTCGTCCACACTGATTTTTGGCGCATCGACAATTTCAGCAAAGATTCTCACGCTGTAACGACTCAGGTCCGGCTTGTGTGCTTCCTGGCCAAAATACAGTGGTAAATCTTTAAGTTCTTCCGGACCGCGCTCTATTGATAAACCCAATTTAACCGATAAGGCGTCCAGATCACCGCGGCAACGACCGGGTAAAATCATACGGTCAGCGCCAAAGGTACCGGTCAAACGCCGCGCTATCATATCAGTAGTCATTAAACCCGCGACTTTAAGACCCAGTTGATGCACAGTGTAAGCAAATTCCGGCTGCATTTTTTCCAGAATACTACGCAGCTGTTTTTCTGCCAGTTTGCCTGTGAGAAAAAGGATATGTTCATTCATAAGTATTACCATTCCTCTCCTGCTGGAGAGGACTTGGGAGAAGAGATTTAAAAAAACCAACAAGGATATGTAAAACAGTAGAGTTACGCTCATACCTGGTATTTAAATCGTGCTTTAACATTATAAATTATCCAAAGTCGGTAATAATCCAGGCTAATTGTGGTTTATTCATTAGAATATTCAGAGTCGAAGGTTTAAAGTCATTATACCCGAATCTATACAACGCAACGCACAGGAGCTTTAAGGCATGTTCAGTCATCTCAACAAACCGCTGATTATGGGTATTTTAAATGTTACGCCGGACAGTTTTTCTGATGGCGGCAAATACTCAGGTTTCAATGACGCCTTGAATCAGGTTGAACGGATGCTGGCTGAAGGTGCGGATATTATTGATATAGGCGGTGAATCAACGCGGCCAGGAGCAGATCCGGTTGCAGTTGAAGATCAACTACAACGGGTGATTCCGGTTATAACAGCGATCAGGCAACAGTTAAAGAGCGATATTTTAATCAGCATTGATACCACCTCCAGTACAGTTGCCAAAGCGGCGCTGAAAGCCGGAGCCAATATAATCAATGATGTTTCCGCAGGGCAGCATGATGAAGACATACTGGCATTGGCGGCTCAAACTGATGCTCCGATTATTTTGATGCACAGCCAGGGGACGCCAAAAACGATGCAGGATAATCCTTATTATGACGATGTGGTTCAGGAAGTTATCGATGTCTTAAAAAAGCGCATCAACGTAGCATTAAAGGCGGGGATTAAAAAAGAAAACATAGCGATAGATCCGGGCATTGGTTTTGGCAAACGCAAGCAGGATAATCTTGATTTGCTGGCGCATCTTGATGCACTGGTGGCGTTAGGATTTCCGGTTCTTTTAGGCGCCAGTCGCAAGCGTTTTATGGGCACACTCTGTGATGTGGATGAACCCTCGGAGCTGGTTACAGCGACAGCGGTTACCACCGCTTTAGGCGTTATCGCAGGCGTACGGATATTTCGCGTGCATGATGTCAAGCAAAACCGGCAGGCGGCTGATGTGGCCTGGGCAATCAAGCAAAGCCGTTAACTTGATTGTGTTTTCATGACTTTAGGAAAATACCACGAAGATCACGAAGTTTATGTTATTGTTCACGGTTGGCGATTTTTTGGGGATGAACCTGATTGCGCGGATAATGCGCCTTCCACGAATACACCTTCCACTCCGCGTTCGGCCTTGAACACAGACTGCAGGGCTGCACGGGGTGGCAACAACTGATCCTCGCGGGCGCTGTATATACCTGAAAATCACCATGCCCATCCTGAACGTTATACACACTCAAACATACTGCCCGGCACACCAGGCGGACGACCATGCCCACTGAAAATTGTAGCCACCCAGCCAGCCGGTCACATCGACAACTTCACCGATAAAATAAAGCCCCGGCACTTTTTTGCATTCCATTGTCTTGGAAGAAAGTTCGTCACAGTCTACGCCGCCAACGGTAACTTCCGCGGTACGATAACCTTCGGTGCCGTTAGGTTTAATAGCCCACTGGTGCAACTGATCGGCAACCTGCTGAATCTGGCGGTCCGATAAATCGGGCAATGAAATGTTCAACAATTCATCCGGTAACAAACAGTGAATCAGCCGTTTGGGTAAATAGCCTTCCAAAATGGTTTTCAACGTATTCTTCAGCTTTTGCCGGCGTTTTGCTTTCAGTTCTGTTTCCAGATTTACCTGTGGCAACAGGTTTATCACCACGGCCTCGCCTGCCCGCCAATAGGATGAAATCTGCAACACGACGGGACCACTCAGACCACGATGCGTAAACAATACATTTTCACTAAAACTCTGGCGTTTATTGCTGACTACGCAAGGCACGGCAGTGCCTGATAAAGATGAAAATTTGTCTTTATTCTCTGGTTGTAGCGTAAAAGGCACCAGGCCTGCGCGGGTGGGTATTATATTGATGTCAAATTGCTGTGCAATTTTATAACCCAGTGGCGTAGCGCCCATTTTCGGTATTGATAATCCGCCTGTCGCAACCACTAAGGACTGGCCAATCAAAATGCCATGATCGGTTTTAACGTGAAAGCGGTTTGTGAGCAGATCAATGCCGTTTGTACGGGTATTCAGTTGCACGACCACGCCGGCATCAGCGCATTCTTCTAATAACATATTGAGAATATCTTTGGCGCTATCGTTGCAAAACAACTGACCATGGTCTCTTTCATGATAAGGAATTTGATAGCGTGCAACTAAAGCCAGAAAATCCCATTGGCTATAACGGCTGAGTGCAGACTTGCAAAAATGTGGATTATTTGAAATAAAGTTATCGGGATCGATATCATAATTGGTGAAATTACAGCGACCGCCGCCGGACATCAGGATTTTTTTCCCAGCCTTGTTGGCATGATCCAGAACCAGCACTTTCCGGCCGCGCTTGCCCGCTTCAATGGCGCACATCAAACCCGATGCGCCTGCCCCGATAATGATGACATCGGTTTCAGTCATGACCTAAGCCTACACAAAATCCGGCAATTATACTTTATTCGCATTCATCTCTATAAACCTAAAATCGTAATAAATCTATAAAACTCATAGGTTGACTTCTGTTTTTTTGTATAATCAAACACTTTTAACGGTTGTCACTCAACAATGCAAACTCCTTTCAAGACTATAGGTATCATAGGCAAACCCAGCGGCCCAAGGATTGCTGAAACTTTGAACGGACTTTACGATTATTTAACTCAACATGAATATACCGTATACGTTGCTGAAGACAGTGTAAAGCTTATTAAAAACCACTCGGTTGGCTCGTATTCTATAGATAAGTTGGGGCAGCATTGTGATCTGGTTATCGCAGTGGGTGGCGATGGGACTTTTCTGGCTGCCGCTCGTGCCATCGTTGCTTATGACATCCCTTTAATAGGCATTAACCTGGGACGACTTGGCTTTCTGGTCGATATATCGCCCAACGAACTGCCCGCTAAATTGCACCACATACTTCAAGGCCATTATACTGAAGAAAAACGTTATTTACTGCGCGCCAAAATCATTCGTGACAGCCGAGTTATTCACGAAGAAACTGCCGTCAATGAAGTGGCTATCCACCGTTGGGTGACGCCCAGCATGATTGAAATCGTGACTAAAATTGATAATGTGTTTTTAAATTCACAACGCTCCGATGGCTTGATTATTTCCACGCCCACCGGCTCGACAGCTTATTCTTTATCGGCCGGGGGTCCGATTCTGTATCCCTCGTTAAACGCCCTGGTATTGGTGCCGCTGAATCCCCATACCTTATCAAATCGCCCGATCGTCATTCATGATTCTGCAGAGATTGAAATCAGCTTTTGCCAAACCAAGCAAATCAATGCCCTGGTGACTTGTGATCACATTGAAATTCCTGACGCATTAATCAGTGACAAGATTTTGATTAAAAAAGACCCAAATCCGATTAGAATTCTGCATCCTGAAGGTCATGACTTCTTCCAAATCCTCAGGAATAAATTAAATTGGAGCAGTGGCTACCTCACACATCCCGATGCTATTAAATCTTAATATTATTGATCTTGCAGTAGTTAAATCACTCGATCTTGACTTGGAAAAAGGCTTGTCGGTCCTTACCGGCGAAACCGGAGCGGGTAAATCCATTTTATTAACCGCTTTAGGCCTTGCACTGGGTGATAGAGCGGATTCCGGCTACGTTCGTCCTGAATGTAAACGCGCCGAAGTTAATCTGGAATTTGATCTGGCCGATGCGCCTGGAGCCCAACAGTGGCTGAAACAAAATGAACTGGATGATGAGCAACACTGTTTGATCCGGCGCATCGTCAATCAGGATGGCCGCTCAAAGGCATACATCAACAACCGTCCCGTTACCTTACAGTACTTGCAGGAACTGAGTGAAAAACTGGTTGAAATTCATGGACAACATGCCCATCTGACGTTGCTTGATAGTGAAGAGCAACGCCGTTTGCTGGACGCCTATGCAAAAAATCAGAACCTTCTGGATCAGGTAAACACCTGTTATAAACACTGGCTGCTTGCCCATAAAGAACTGGCAAGCCTGATTAAAGCCAGCGTAGATCAAACCGAACGCGAAGAATTGCTGCGTTACCAGATCGAAGAACTGCAACAATTAGACTTGGTAAATTTCAGTTATACAGCGCTATCGGAAGAACATAGCAAACTGGCAAATCTGGGACAGATTTTAAGCACAGGCCAAGCTCAGGTCGATCTGCTTTATGAGAGTGACCAGCAATCGGTTAATCAAATGCTTAGTCATAGTATCAGCGAATTGAACCATATTGCCCGATTCGCGCCGGAATTAACGGAAATATGCAATCTGTTATCGGAAGCCCAGATACAAACAGAAGAAGCCGCCATTCAATTACGCCGTTTTCTGGAGTCCCAGGAAGCCGATCCCCAGCGCATGGAGCTACTTGAAAACCAGATTGGTGTTATTCAGGGCCTTAGTCGCAAACATCACATTACCCCCGATGAATTACCCGAAGCGGCAGGCAAGCTTGAAGCTGAACTCGATGGACTGACTCACAGCGGCGAGCGCATCGAAACATTAAAAGTCAACACTGCACAGCTGCTCACCCAATACCATCAACTCGCCGCGCAACTGTCCAAACAACGCCGGAAAACCGGCCAGAAACTCGAAATACAGATTTCGGCGATGATAAAAGAACTGGGCATGCCGCAAGGCGAATTTTTGGTTGATATTACCGAGATGGATAGTGATACTCCGAAACTGAACGGCAAGGATAAGATCGAATTTTTAGTCAGCGCCAATCCCGGACTTCCACCCAAGCCATTGGCTAAAGTCGCTTCGGGTGGCGAATTATCGCGCATCAGTTTGGCGATTCAGGTGACAACCGCCAATGACAAAACCACGCCCACCCTTATTTTTGATGAAGTGGATTCGGGTATCGGCGGCGGCGTTGCTGAAATTGTCGGGCAAAAATTACGCAGTTTGAGCCACAATCGACAAGTCATGTGCGTCACTCACTTGCCCCAAGTCGCCGCGCAAGCCCATCACCATCTCTACGTTGAAAAGAACAACAAAACCGATATAACTTCTTCCCATGTCAGGTTATTGAATGATAAAGAACGCATTGAAGAAATTGCCCGCATGTTAGGCGGCGTTGTTATCACTGCCAATACCCTGGCGCATGCCGAAGAAATGTTATCTCAATCCACTTCCGGCACCCAGTCGGAGGGTATA
>JAQTMV010000030.1 GCA_028714175.1 Methylococcales bacterium | reverse complement strand
TTGAACGGCTGGACGCTAATCGGCAGGTAGATTTTGGTGTCGCCTGCATGGTTGAGCCCGGCACTTTTCCGAATACCAATTTAGACACGTTTTATTGCCCGGGGCTGGTGTTTTTCATGCAGCCTGGCGCACTGGATGACCCGCAAGCAGTTTTTGATGACTACATAGAAACGATTCAATTGTTGGCTGTTGAATTGGATGGCATTATCCGGGATCATAACAGACAGCCGCTAACCGATGCCACGATTCAGGCACTTCGGCAAAGCTTGTGAATTTAAGGTTCAAGGTACAAGGTTCAAGGTACAAAACCCTGAACCTTGCCCCCTACCCTTTAAACCTGTAATTCTGTACTTGGCCCATTGAACCTTAAGTATCTACACAACTACCCGCTCCTTCTCCCTTAAGGGAGAAGCCCGCCCTGAGCTGTGTCGAAGGGGCTGGGATGAGGGGGATATAATCAGTTGATTTTATTCTCCTCTCCCCAACCCTCTCCAGCAGGAGAGGGAGCAAGGTTGTTTATTAACTTATTGTTTTTTTTATGATGTAAAAAGTTGTGTAGCTACCTATGTCCTTGAATTCTGCATATAACGATCTTGTTGCCAAAATCAACCAGTGGGATCATGAGTATTATGTTCTCGATAATCCTTCGGTTACTGATGCCGAGTACGATCAGGCATTCAGAAAACTGCTGGAGATGGAGGCTGAACACCCTGAATTAATCACTGCGGATTCGCCTTCTCAACGCGTCGGCGCAAAACCGATAAGCGAATTCCGCAAAATAAAGCATACGGTAAAAATGCTCTCTTTAGAAAATGCTTTTACTCTCGAAGAAACCTACGGCTTCTTTGAAAAAGCCGCCAAAGAGCTGGATGTAAGCCCGTCATCTCTTGACATTTTTAGTGAGCCCAAGCTTGATGGTTTGGCTATAACCATTCATTATGACCGGGGACTGTTCAGCTATGCCGCTACGCGCGGGGATGGCCAGGTGGGCGAAGATGTTACGCACAACATAAAAACCATCAAATCTGTACCAGTCAGACTGGCAAGCAATAATCCACCCGGAAAGCTGGACGTACGCGGTGAAGTATTCATGCCCAAAACGGCCTTTGAGAAACTTAACCGACAGGCGGTACAAAATGACAGCAAAGTCTTTGTCAATCCAAGAAATGCCGCAGCCGGAACCGTCAGGCAAATGAATCCTAAAATTGCAGCCGAGCGTGATTTGCAGTTTATTCCTTACGGTATAGGTGAATATGACGGCGAGCGAGACTTTAGCCGGCATGCTGAAATCATTGATTATTTGCATGAGATAGGCTTTAGAAAAAACCCGCATTGTTATGCATTTCCCGGCAGCCTTGATGAATTTGAAAAAAATTACCAAGTCATGGCACAGGCGAGAGAAAAGCTGCCGATGCAAATTGACGGCATAGTTTACAAAATAGACTCATTAAAGTTGCAAAATTCATTAGGTTTTATTGCGCGTTCTCCAAAATGGGCTGTCGCCAGAAAATTCCCCGCTCATAATGAAGTTTCCCAATTGCTGGCTGTGGATTTTCAGGTAGGACGTACCGGTGTGTTGACACCGGTAGCCCGGCTGGAACCCGTTTTTGTCGGAGGTGTAACCGTAAGCAATGCAACATTGCACAATATGGATGAAATTGAACGGCTAGGGCTTTGTATCGGTGACAGTGTCGAGATTCAAAGAGCGGGCGATGTCATTCCAAAAGTCGTCAAAGTCGTAGCTAAAGGCGCTCGCAGAAAGCCGATAATCATGCCTGAGCGTTGTCCTGTATGTAATGCCGCCGTCGAAAGGACGGTGGGGCAGGCTGCTTTCCGTTGTACCGGTGGCTTGCTATGTGCCGCACAAAGCGCTGAACGCATCAGGCATTACGCATCGCGCAAGTTTATGAATATCACCAATCTGGGCACTAAACTGATTGAGTTGCTCTATAGCAAAGGCACACTTAAAACCATTGCCGATATTTATAACCTTAAAATCAGCGATATTGCCTCGCTGGAAGGACAAGGTAAAAAAAGCGCCCAAAATGTACTTGATTCCATTGCAGCGTCAAAAACAACAAAACTGGGTACTTTCCTGGGTGCATTGGGCATACATGAAGTGGGTGAAGAGGCTGCAAAAAACATCGCAAAGTATTTTAAAAATCTGGATGCCATTGCCAACGCATCTTTTGAAGAGCTGATGCAAGTACCCGACATTGGCCCGGTAACGGCTAGCAATGTTGCCAGTTTTTTTTGCGACGCTAACAACCGGGCAATTATTGCAAAAATCATTGAGGCCGGAGTGAACTGGCAAGATGAAGGCTATGAACCCGCTCAACAACAAATGCTTGCCGGTCAAACCTGGGTTTTGACCGGCACATTGCAGCACATGCCGCGCGATGAAGCGAAAGCTTTTCTCGAAAGTTTAGGAGCAAAAGTGGCAGGTTCGGTTTCCCAAAAAACCAGTTGTGTTGTTGCAGGCCAGGATCCCGGCTCCAAACTGGCAAAAGCGGAATCATTAGGCGTTAAGGTAATAGATGAAGCGACATTTTTAGCAACTTTCAACTTGCCTGCCTGAAATATCGCGCTTCATTGCTGGCGTTTCTTTCCTGCTGGAGAGCCCAGGAGCGTAGCTATCTACACAAGTGCCTGCTTATTTTTAAATAAAACTCAGGCTGCCGTCGTTTACATTAATCGTAAAGATTCGACCAAAACCTACAACATAGCGACCGCTTTCAGGGTCCAATGCAAATAAGTGAAAATCTGACAACGAACGCAACAGACTAACAACTTCGCCAAATTTATCCTGCAACGCATTTAACCGGGTCGTGTAAATTTCATCATCACGCGTTAGTTCCTTAACACGACAGCTAAACACAGCCCGTTCTCTCGCAAAAAGGTTGGGCGACTCTGACTCCGGACGAATAAACATTACCGATGCCCGCGGATTATTCAGCAAATTGGCTGTGTGACTAGCCAATTCACTGACATAGATATAAAAGACTCCTGCGTGGTCCCGCACAAAAGGGGCATAACTGATATCGGGAACACCGTCTGCTGAAACGGTTGATAGTATGAATGTTTGCTGCGATGCAATCAGCTCATGGCAACTCTTGGTAAAGTCTTCCAGCTCTTTCTTTGTGTGTTGGCTCATCGGTAACCTCTGTCATGTCTGGTAACAACAATATAAAGAAGTCTTTCATGGAAAGATACCTGATTGCTATAAAATTTCAAGTAACATTATCTCAAAATGTCATTCCGGCACACTGACACTCACGGGGGGCGGCCCCGCCACCTCTGCCGGCACAGTCTCTATCTTTTGCACAGGCGCATGCTTGGGACGTGTATATTGACGGCCTATGAATAAATCATTACTGACCACTGTTACATCCTCAAGCCAGCGAGCCGATTTCTGACACGGCTCCGAATAGGGCGGTTCTTTACATAAATCGACTTTCCCATCTTTAAGTAAATTAAAATGCAGACCGGGTAATGGCCTAACACGCATATCGGGCAATGGACTGACATAATCCATGATGCTCGGCTCATCATAATTCAGCAGATTGAGTAAAAACCTGGGCACTTGATATAGCGGCATACTGCCGAATTTAACCGGGCCATTTTTTCCGTCGATAATAATCATCGGTGTACTCACATAAAACTTGAACATGGCTGGGGTAAAATCACTGCGATTGGCAGCAAGAACACCTGAATCCACATAACCTGCAAAATTCTCTCCCAAAAAAGGCAGGTGATCGCCAAAAACCACGATAATACCGTCAGGATCACGTTGTCTCAGTTGATCTAAAAATGCCATGAGTTCTCGTGACTTATAATAGATCGTGTTGGCATAAGTCGACACTTCTTCGATCTCGGAGCGAGAGCTTATCTTGTTGGGTCGGCTTTCACTCAAAGGATAATTCCAGTGCCCAAAATAAGTCACGATGTAATCCAGAATGGGTTGTTTCGTATCCAGCGACCCTGATATTTTTTCCATAACCTGACGATAGAGCGAGACATCGGACAAAAACTCGCGATTCATATCATCCAGCACGAAATCCTGAATCGACCAGTAGGTTTGAAAGCCTATGTTTCGATAAGCATTAACCCGATTCCAGAACACCGGTACATTCGGGTGCGAAACGACAGTTCGGTAACCTTTATCGGCAAGAATATGCGGCAGGCACGGCACAGCATTGAGCAATTGACGCTCAAATTTGACATTATCTTTAACTATAGGAAATCCGCATAACACTTCAAATTCTGAATTTGCGGTATAGCCACCAAATACCGGATCCAGGGCATGTGAATAGCCTGCGCTTTTCCACAGCTTGCGGAAATCGGGAGCCAAAGGATTTTGTTTATAACGGGCTTTTTTGAGTTCATTGGGATCCCAGAACGATTCCAGCAACACAATATGCACGTTGCGCGGCGTAAAAGGTTTGGTTTCCGCAACAGGCTTGGGAGCAGGCACAGCGCTTAACAGTCTCTCGGCTGCCATTTGAGCGTCATCAGGATCAGGGGGCGTATCGGCTGACGCAAAATAGCGTGCGCCTTCTTGCAGCGTATAAAACGTTGCGCCGCGCGACAAATAATTGGAACGCTGATCCCATACCGAGTACTCCATCTGCTTATCAAGCGGCTCAAGAATCATAGCAGGTTTATAAACCAGGGTAATCCCCAGCGAAATCGCCGTCAGACTGGCGAGATAAGCGCTCCAGTGGCGCATCGTAAAATTGAACAGCACTAG
Source organism: Methylococcales bacterium (assembly GCA_028714175.1). Lineage (GTDB taxonomy): Bacteria > Pseudomonadota > Gammaproteobacteria > Methylococcales > Methylomonadaceae > JAGXGJ01. The sequence continues at coordinate 28,518 of JAQTMV010000030.1, read as the reverse complement.
ACTGGCAATGGCGGCCAGTGGTATCGCAGCGGCAAAGAACCGCCAGCCTTCGAGTATCAGCAGCAACGAACGCAGCGCGAAAACGTCATCCGGCATAATCGGACCGCCAAAAAAGGATATTTTTACCGCATTACCGACATATAAAATACCCATCACCAGGGCCTGGATTACCAGAAAAATCCAGACACGCTTTGATAACGCAAAAAGAATATAAGCGACACCCAGTTGCAGCAGAAAATCGTAGAAAATAGCTGAAAGATTTATCTGCACATCAAACTTGAAAGTACTAATCAGGTAATACAACAGATAAAACAGCGCGGTAGAAAATACCGGCAAAAATTTTAATAGCATGGTCGGAAAGTAAACTGTCTTGGGAAGGTAAGTATGAAGCTGGTTGGCTGAATAAATAGTGAATATACCCATTGTACTTCAAAATTCGGCGCAATCGTCTCCTCTCCTGCTGGAGAGGGCTAGGGAGAGGAGATTTAAAAAACCGAATTTTGATGGGCAAACACTATAACGCACATATTACCATAATCACGCTTGTCGCCTGCCCTGCCCTATTGCCATCGCGCTATTTTGGCAAGATCTATTACCGTTACTGTCAAATCTCAACCAATAGCGCAAAAATTTACAAAAAGAGACAAAAATTTGATGGATTGCATGAGCTGAAAAAATGTAGAACTTCGGATCAATTAACGTCGACCACGTGTTTAGCGTCGAGCACTTCGTTCGCCCTGGGGAAACTCTCAGCTGTCATCGGTATAGCTGATTTGCCGGATACAAAGGTTTGAACCAGTCCATCGCACTCGCCCAGGCAGGTGCATGGGTGTATCACGCGTGCAAGGTTGGCGCAACGGATACGCGGCTAAAGTCATTAATGGAAAAAAAAGGGGGGGGCATGCGATCCGTTGGGATAATTAATAAATCAATAGTAACTACTCAGCCCCAACAACGTCGCTCACAGTTAGGCGTTGCGCTATTAAGCAATAGCTGTAAGCTAAAAAACAGATAACATCACTTCAAGGGATGTTATCTGTATAAAGCCGCTTAATAAGGGGCTGAGTAGTTACAATCAATAAACCATTATGTCAGGTTAGCGTTAGCGTAACCCAACAAATCGAAGCCACAAATATCGGGTTACAGCCATCACCTGACCCTGTCTTCAACTCTGCAGCTACTATTTACCCCAACAATTCGCAGCAGTATCACTACCTGTTTCAGTTTTGGTTCCAGCCTGATTAATCCCGAGCGTGCCACATTTTGCATCAGTGAAAGTGGGCGCAGCCGTAGTGGTATAGCCGTTTGCATCTGCCGCTGTAATTGCAATCGTATAATAACCATCAGGTGAAGTCGTAGAACTAACCAAATTGTGAGTGCCACCTAAAATACAGCTCATAGTACTTGCGTGAATACCTGTCGCATACTGCGCACAATTTGCTCGATATTTTTCCTGAGCCAATTGCAAACTCAATAGCGCCGCCTTACCATCCGCCCGCTTGGAACGCGTCACATATTCCGAATAAGCTGGAACAGCAATAGCGGCAAGAATCGCGATAATAGCCACAGCAATCATCAATTCAATTAAAGTAAAACCGGCAGATCGTTTAAATGAGTTCATTGGTAAACCTTTTAAGTTATTTCATAAGCATAAGCATTACAAATATAGACTATATTTTTTAGGCAACGAAGGGCTTCTCGGATAATTGAATTCAACCAATAGATGTAGAGTAGCTAACGGGTAAAGTAATAATAGTCTTCTATAATTGAATGATACGGAAAGGTGTAAAGATATGAAAAGACAAAGAGTTTTTGGCTTTACTCTAATTGAGGTAATGATAGTCATTGCCATAATTGGCATTATTGCGGCAATAGCTGTGCCCTCTTATCGAGACATGATTGAGAGTAATCGCCTGAAACAAGCGGCAGAAGCGTTAAAGTTAGATATGCAATGGATGCGTACCGAGACAATAAAAAAAAGCTGTAATCTTCAAGCCTCTTTTACTAATGGCTCTAGCTGGTCTTACCAAATATACATTCCGCCTGCCGCTGCCGAAACCTCATGCGCTATTCAACAATTTCGCCATGGATGTACCGCCGCAGTTACCGCAGCAGCTACTGCCAATTGCAATATAAGAACGGTAACCAACACACAATTTACTGGGACCACAATGGGTACAGTTGCTTTTTTTAGCTCTCCTACTACAGGAGCAGAATTCGATTTTAGAAGAGGTGAAGCAAAAAGAAGCAATAATTCTTCTAGCAATGGAAGAGTAGAATTAAGTTCGTCTAACTATATTGTAAAGGTAGTTTTAGCTTCCGTTGGGCGCGTAAGAATTTGTAATATTGAAGATTCAAATGGATTGTCCGGTTATGAAGACTGCTGATTGATAAAGGTGATACATGAAAAAACAAACCGGTTTTACGCTTATTGAAATCATGATTGCCTTAACCATAGGCCTGATCGTGGTTGCCGCAACCATTTCCATCTACGTTACGACCGTTAAAGGCAGTTCTGACATCATTAAATCCGCACGCTTAAACCATGATTTAGATTCCACTTTAGCATTAATGGTGAATGATATTCGCCGAGCGGGATATTGGGGCGGAGCAATGGTGGGCTCCGATAGTCGCAACAATCCATTTACACAAGCAGCAACTGATTTGCAGATACCTTCAAGTAGCTGTGTTTTATACAGTTACGACGCCGATGCGAGCGGTGCTAATACATTGACTGACTTTACAGACGATGTTAATGCTAATGAATACTACGGCTTCAGGCTCAGTGGCGGCAATATACAAATGCGCTCTTCAAACATCGCTTGCGACGCAAACGGATGGAATACTCTTAATGTTAGCGACGGCAACGAACGAATAAACGTGACTAACTTAACCTTTACCCAATCGTTTAAATGTCTAAGAAAACGGGTAGGCGTCACCGACCAAAGCTATAGCACCACCTGCGCTGCCGCCGCCGCGGCGGGTAATCTTGTGACCGATGATCGCGTAATCGAAACCCGCGAAATTACCATAACATTGGCGGGCCGTGTCAACAACGATCAGGCAGTTACTAAAAATCTCACAGATCGCGTAAAAATAAGAAACGACCGTACTTTTACGCAACTTTAGCGAAATGATATTAAGGTAACCCATTATGAAAAGGCTAAATACCCATAAAAAGCAAAATGGCGCAGTTACACTATTAACAGCGCTGGTTTTGCTAATCGGCATTACCCTGGTGACGTTACTCTCTGCAAAAACCGTGCTGGTGGAAACCCAAATTTCCGCTGATAACTATCGTATGGCTCAGGCAGTTGCCGCCGCCAGTGCTGCGATGGATTTTGGCGTGGGGTATTTTGATGGAACTGCTACTAAAGGCGATGGATCTGCTACTACTGGCAATATAGTTATCGCTGGTTTTGATCATGATCTCAATAATGTTGTTGATACCTTCGGTCAAAAAACCTATATATCTAACGACGACAAGCAAACAACAACAGCCACACTCACCTTTAACAACGCCGCCGGAACCCGCTGTGTGGCTGCTGGTTCAACGCCAAACATGAAGGGAGGGTTAATTACCGCGGTTGGCTTTAGCGACGATGGTCTGGCGCAAAGAACGATTAGCCAATGTATCGGTACTCTCGACATATTTGCCAGCAACGGCCCAAAACAAGCCCTGATATCAAGAGGCGATGTTGGCTTAACAGGTAATTATCAAGTGATAAACCGTTACTCCAATACTACGGCATGGTCAGGAAAATCTGTGAATATCGGCGCATCCGCTACCGCCTCGACATTTCTAAGACCAATAGGCACCGAAGAAAGCAGTTACACCCGTGCACAATTAGAGGATAGCGACACCACCAATAATTACACATCTGAAGCTGTTTCCGACCGCGATAAAGGTAATGGAGTAGATATCATTGCCAATGATCCAAGCTTGAACTCCCTTACCGGCGACGAATTTTTCAACAACTTTTTCTACGGCGATAGAATAATGATGGAAAGCCTGGCGAAAAACTTGGATCAGCGTTATTCCGCTGGCGACATTGACTCGGCAGATGGCAAGACCGGCGTTGTCTGGATTGAAGGTGATGCCACTATGACCGGTGGCACCTATGGAACAGCAGATAGTCCGGTCATTATCATCATTAACGGTAATTTGCGGGCAGCAGGTACCCCGGATATCAACGGAATGTTATATGTAAGAGGCCAACTCGATGCGGCTGGTACTATCGGTGTACTGGGTTCAGTCGTTGTCGAGGGCGACCCCGCCATGGTACCGGCGGGTGAAGATCCGGTGGTTGGCGCCGGTGGTGTTGACTTGATTTATTCGCCCTACACACTAGACAGATCGGCGAATCCAATCGTCGGAACAACGACCGCTATCAGTGGCTCTTGGCGCGACTGGTAACAACATTTAGCACAAATAGGTAATTGTATGGCTATTTATCCAAGCAAAACCAAAACACAACACGGTATTGGTTTAATAGAGGTCCTGATTGCCGCAGTAGTGGTCGCCGTCGGTTTAATGGCGCTGGGGTCTTTGCAAGGCGGATTGATGACCAGCAGCGGAGAAAGCAAAGCCCGTGCAGAAGCCATCAAGCTGGCTGAAGCCAAGCTGGAAGAATATCGAAACAATATCATCAAGAGCAGTTTCGACGCTGATCTTGCAATTGGTGACGCCAACGACAGTGTCAACGGTACTAACGCCACCTTTGCCAGAAGCTGGGGGGTCACCGATAAACCGGATCCAGACGATCCAGACTATCCAAACGGGCCTAATAGAAAAAACATCAGCGTACAAGTAACCTGGGGCGCGGCTGGCGCCGATGAAACAATCAACATGGTCAGTGAAATTGTTTGGGCCGATCCCGGCAAAGCCACGGATTACGCCACCGGTGGCAATGGTCTCTCGGCAAATGCACCCAGCCCGAATAATAACTCCTCTGAAACGCCCAATGAGCAGTTTGATCCCGGTACCGTCACTGATTTAGGCGATGGCAGTGGCCTGCGTAAGCATGTCGTTGGTAATTACATCTATTTGCTGGATAGTAGCGGCAAAGCCTTGATTAAATTTAAAGGCGGGATACAACTCACTATTAAGGGCACCGTTTACCATGGCGTAGTAGGCAACGGCGCCACTCCAAGTGTCAGTTTAACGCCAACCACCAGCTATCCGGTAACATTTTCCGATTTGGCTTATTGTGTCTTTCCTGTGCCGAACACTGATGCCGACTATATTTGCTACTTTGGCGGCGCCTGCACCGATGGCGGAGCAGGCTGTCCCAGCGGCACACATACTTATGAAGCGGTTAATGGCGGTTGGTATGGCAAAGTGGGGCTTATTGAAACTGCAAATGACAATTTTCATAACAAAAAAGTCTGTTTTGCCGAGGATATAGCGGGCACAGGTATCAATACTTTGGCGACAACGGCTCGGGAGTATGTGACTCGCCGAATAGATGCGGACAATAATGCCGTAGCGTCTGAAGGCATCAATCAGTCTTTCGCCTGCCAAAACTTTTTAATTGTTGACAAAAAGGGCTCAGGATATCCCTGTGATGAATTCAGCGATTTTACGCTGCCTACTGACTCGACAAAAAAACTGGCAATTCCAAGTTCTTCAATTCAACGGGTATTGACGGCTGGCCAAAATGTGGTGCTTGCCGAGGACACCAGCAGTTGCGGCAATACCGGCAAATATGTGATTAGCGGTACGATTACCGGTTCCTATGCCGATCAGGTTAAGGTATTGGTGGGGCATAACGCCTGTTTAACCTCGTTATCTGACGACGGTGTATGGTCTTATGATTGCACGATTGAAACCATCGAAACCAGCTTGACAGTGACCGCTTATGGCGGCGGCGTGGCACCGGCAACACAAACTTTTACTTCACCGTTATCGGCTTTAATGCCGGGCGACACGCTGGTAACCGCCGGCGGCTCATCATCAAGCAGTTCGTCGTCCAGCAGCACAAGCAGCACTTCTTCAACCAGCAGTACATCTTCCACCAGCTCAAGCAGTTCGTCATCTGGCGGTGTTACACTGGCTACACCAGCTCCAGCCTGGTCTTCAACCAGTGATCCGAAAGCGCTTACCTGGAGTGCTATCAATGGCGCGACAGCGTATAAAATATATACATGTACAGAGCTGAACAATAGTGTCATAACACCCTGTACTCCAGCACTTACGTCTACAAGCTCTGTCAATAGCTATGCTCCCGCTCCCGGTAATAGGGACACAATATGTGTCAAGGTTATAGGTACTGACGGCACAGTCGATAGCGCAGCAAGTAGCGTTATGTGTATTTATCGCAATGGTAGTACTTACACTTATCAGTAGGTATGCAACCCTGTATGGTGGATTCGCGAAAGGCAATCCACCATAACTTCCTGGAAGGTGGCGATTTGCTATAGCAAGTTGCTGAGCACGTAGTCAATCTCCACCTTCTGCTTCTTTTGTGTTACCGTCTCATCACTGATTTATACCTGCTTTGTCGCCTGTATTTATCTCAATGGAAACCCATCCCTATTCCGATCATACCTGGCCTTGTCTATGGGCTTTTGTTTCACGTTGGCTATTGCTTTCCGGTGCCTGGTGGTTGCTGCATTACGCCCCAGTTTGCCTGGCTTATTTGCCGGATATGCAGCTCACAGGTTTTTTGTCGCAGCATGTATCCGGCCCACTTTATCGACCTTGGGCGCTGTGGTTTGCCGATTATTACTGGTTAGCGTTTACTTTGGCCGGGCCCTTGTATTTTTATGATCAGCGTGGACGCTTTTTGTTGAGCAATGACAAATATCAGGCATTGTTGGCGTTTGTTCTGCAAGGTGTGTTGCACCGTTGGGGCGTAAGAATAGCTTGGTCGCCTTTGGTGCGTCTGGGTTTGCTGACAGTACTGCTGAAATTGTTCTTTTTGCCGTATGTGGTGACCTGGGGTATCCAAAATTTGCAACAGGTTTGGACGGTAGCGCAATCATTACCTTCGGATTTTCGGGCTTGGACGCGGTTTTTCATTGAATTGTGTTTGCTAGTGGATATTGCCACATTCGGGTTTGGTTACTTGGTGGAATCCCGGCGGCTGGGTTCTGAAATTCGCTCGGTTGATCCACATTGGTTAGGCTGGCTGGTGTGTTTATGGTGTTATCCGCCATTTAACAGTTTTTCGTTTTTGCCTTTTGATGTAGCGCTATTTCCCATCAAGATTGAAACCAGCGATACTGTTCGACTGTTATTTAATGGCATCGAGGTGATGTTGTGGAGTGTGTTTGCCTGGGCATCTTTGGCGTTGGGTTTTAAGGCGTCCAATCTAACGTCGCGTGGTATTGTCCAGCGTGGCCCCTATCGCTGGCTGCGCCATCCGGCTTATACGGCCAAGCTGGGTGTGTGGTGGATTCAAGGTGTGATTTTTGGCGAGTTTACCATAGGAATTTTGCTGGCGTTTACCGTGATGTATGTTTTGCGCGCCTGGACGGAGGAGCGGCATTTATCGGCGGTTGATGATTATGCCGCATATCGCCGGGCGGTGCCCTGGTGTTTTTTTCCAGGAATCAATCCAACCAGATTCACCAACCCGAACGCGTCATAAAATCTGGCTGTCGACAGAACTTTCCAACCGGCACAGCGTCAACGCCTGAACCTGTGCGACCAGATGCGCCGCACAAGTCATCGGTCAAGTTGGTTGCAAAGCCAGGTAATGAGCTACACTGTATCCATGAATTTTGAATGGGATGAAAACAAAAGTGATGCGTGTTTTGCTGAGCGCGGTTTTGACTTTGCGTATGTAAAGCCGTAAGGCGGATTCGCTTTAGCAATCCGCCATCTCGAAGCCAACCCAACCAAACTCTTGCCCGGTTCTTTCCAGGTTGGTTTTTTTATGATTGGTTGTTTTTATATAACAGCCAAGTACGATACCTGCCGCTTACTTTCCCTGGCTGGAGGCGGTTTAGGTGTACTTGCGTTTCGGTTACGTTTTATCTATCATAAACTACTTTTGTAGCAGATAATTTCGGAGTGAAGCCATGGGAATACCAGTACGCATAAATGATGCCTTGTACGAACAAGCACGGGCGCAAGCGCAGGCCGAGAGGCGTACCATAGCCGGGCAAATAGAATTTTGGGCTTTGGTGGGGAGAACTGCGTTGGACAACCCCGATCTTCCCATTGATTTTGTGCGCGACTTGTTGATTGCTCGCGCAGAAGGGCCAACGCTTGCTACACCGTTTGTGCCTGAAGGAAAGCGTAGCTGATGGGTGATTCTTTCCAGGTTCAGCAAAGCGCGATGTTTAAACGGGCGTACAAGCGCTTGCATCCGAACCAGAAAGCCGATGTGGATGATGCCGTGGCCGACATTGTGCGAGATCCGACGATTGGCGAGGCCAAGAAAGGTGACTTAGCGGGGGTGTTTGTGCATAAGTTCAAGTGTAATGGTCAGCCAATGTTGTTGGCTTATGAATACGACCCCGAAACTCTTCTGTTGCTGTTGCTGGGCAGCCATGAAAACTTCTACCGGGATTTGAAGCGATAGCTGTAAAAGCCGCCAGGCAGGGTGGTCAGGCTTATTTCCCCGCCGCTTACAACGCCAAACACTGGACTCATCAATTTGGCAGACAGAAAAGCGTTGACCGCCCTACACAAAAGCAATGGGTTACAGTGCAATTTTGTACATTTTAGACTGGGTTATCCACAAAATCCGGGGATAACCCATTCATCATTGTCTGGAATCAAGCCCGGTGTAGCTCTTCCCGTATCACCTCACGCAACGCCTCTTTCACACTATCAGCCTCCAATGCCCGGCGCAAAGTATCATTGATGAGTGTCTGGTATCTGCGACCGCCCGCTTTGGCCTTGTATGCCTGCACCACCGCTTCATCCAGCATAATGGTGATACGCTGTTTGCCCAGGCCCAACCCGAGCAACACCTCGGACACTGGCCGCAACTCGACAAACTCTGCTGCAGTCAATTCCGGGCTATCCTCATCCGGCACATCTGCCAAAGGCGCTACATCCACCGCCGCCCAAGCGATTTCAGAGGATTTGGTTTTCAATTTTTGTCTGCTCACGTCGATTCGCATTTCTAAATAAAATAATGTGATATGGTCATCAACTGGCCCGCAAAACACCACCACTATCAAGCGCCTACCTATGGTGTTATAGAGACGATAAAACGCCGCTTCGGGGATGCCTTGCGGGTATCTTCGCGTACCAGCAAGACTGTTTAACAGCAACCGCGCCGCCGTCAGCAAGGGCAAGCCCCGGTCACGGATATTGGTTTCGTTTTTGATGGGATTGCAAGTAAATTCCATGAGCCACATTATGCACATAATTACATGTATTTGCCATTGTTTCTGGTAATGACAGGCTGTGAGTCATGTAGGGTGGCTTTTTTGCCCACCGTTTACAACACCAAAAGCATGGTTCATTAATTTGGTGGGCAAAAAAGCGTTGAAGTGTGTCATGAGCCTTTCGTGCTGAGCCTGTCGAAGCATGAATGGTTCACGGCACACTCATCCATTGGGGCCTTCTAAAACCTGCAGGAAGTGAGGACGTTAGCGCAATCATTGCCTTCGGATTTTCGGGCTTGGACACGGTTTTTAATTGAGTTGTGTTTGCTGGTGGATATTTCCACGTTCGGATTTGGTTACTTAGTGGAATCCCGGCGGCTAGGTTCTGAAATTCGTTCGGTTGATCCGCATTGGCGGGGCTAGCTGGTGTGTTTATGGTGTTATCCGCCATTTAACAGTTTTTCGTTTTTGTCATTCGATATGGCGCTATTTCCCATCAAGATTGAAACCAGCGATACTGTTCGACTGTTCTTTAATGGCATCGAGGTGGTGTTGTGGGGATGTTTGCCTGGGCATCTTTGGCGTTGGGTTTTAAGGCGTCCAATCTAACAGCGCGAGGGATTGTCCAGCGCGGCCCCTATCGCTGGCTGCGCCACCCAGCTTATACAGCCAAACTGGGTGTATGGTGGATTCAAGGTTTGATTTTTGGCGATTTTACCGTGGGAATTTTGCTGGCGTTTACCGTGATGTATGGTTTGCGCGCCTGGACGGAGGAGCGGTATTTATCGGTGATTGATGATTATGCCGCATATTGCCGGGCCGGTGCCCTGGCGGTTTTTTCCAGGAATCAATCTAACCAGATTCATCAACCCGAACTCGTCATAGAACTTGGCTGTCGGCAGAACTTTCCAGCCGGCACAGAGCCAACGCCTGAACCTGTGGGACCAGATGCGCCGCACAAGTCATCGGTCAAGTTGGTTGCAAAGCTTGCGGACGCGGGCACGTTTGAAATGTACCCCACCCTCGCAGATCCGGGTTGATCCATTTAAGATGAAGATTTTGCAGAAAACTTCAGTAAATAATCTTTTGCTCTTTCATCGCACTGTAAATATCATCAATAGACTGTTTGTCGGTATCAAAACTAATATCTGCCAAATCCGCACTGTAATTTACACATAAACAAATCAGGCCCGCTTGTTTGATCGCCAATATAAGCGCTGTATTTTGCGTTTCCAGGACGGTCGTTGCATGACCGTTATCAAACAGTTTTCTTTCCAGTTGATAAGCGATGTCTTTGCCGGTCGAACCCGCTAAGGCAATAGCGGCGGCTTTCTGGCTGTAGCGTGCCGCGCGTTCTTCTATACTGACCGGCTGCAGGTTTTCATCACCGGTAGCCCCGGTAATCATGCCGGCGCCAACGGTGCCGTTAGTCAGACGGTCAATAATAATGAAAGCGCCGGTGCCTCTGTTGATTTTGTAAGGATCGAATACCACGGGCGCATTGACGGTAACGGTGCAGGAGCCGATTTCATTCAGCTTCAAGTCAATGGCATCATGATGTTCCAGCGTATTGACATCGATTCTATGGTGAATCATCGCAATGGAACCGGATACACTGCGTGTTGCCAGTTTTAGGGTGTATTGACGGCCCGGCGTCAGGGCTTTTTCAGCCATCCAGACGATAGTGGCTTTAAATTTGTCGGCGACTAATGGCGGCAGTTTTTCTGTGCCGATTAGCATGTCGCCGCGGCTTATATCAATCTCGTCCTCCAGCGTCAGCGTCACGGCCATCGGTGGAAAGGCTTCGTCAAGATCGCCATCATAGGTCACGATAGCTTTTATTTCGCTGCTTTTACCTGAAGGCAAGGCGGTGATCTGATCGCCTTTGCGGAAAATACCGGAAGCTACAGTGCCGCAAAAGCCGCGAAAATCCAGGTTGGGCCGATTGACATACTGGACGGGGAAGCGGGCATCGTTAAAATTATGGTCATTGGCGATTTCGACACTGTTAAGCGCTTCCATCAACGGCAAACCGGTAAACCAGGGCATATTTTCACTTTTGTTTACCACATTATCACCGTCCAGTGCCGACATCGGGATAAAGCCTATATCGTGCAAATCTAGGGTGTCGGTAAAGCGCAAGGTGTCCTGTTTGATTTTGTTAAAAGTAGCTTCACTGTAGTCAACCAGATCCATTTTATTGACCGCGACAATAATGTGCTGAATCCCCAGCAAGGACGCAATAAAGCTGTGACGCTTGGTCTGGGTTTGCACGCCGTAACGGGCATCGATCAGGATAATGGCCAGGTCGCAGGTTGAAGCTCCTGTCGCCATGTTGCGCGTATATTGTTCATGCCCCGGCGTGTCGGCAATAATAAACTTGCGCGTGGACGTGGAAAAATAGCGGTACGCGACATCAATCGTGATGCCTTGTTCGCGTTCGGCCTGCAAACCGTCAACCAGTAAGGCCAGGTCAATCTTGCCGGCGCCGGTGGTGCCTGATTTGACGCTGTCCGCCTGCACCGCCGCCAGTTGATCTTCATAGATCATTTTGGAATCGTGCAGCAAACGGCCGATCAGCGTGCTTTTGCCGTCGTCAACATTGCCGCAGGTTAAAAAGCGTAATAATTCCTTGCGTTCATGTTGCGCCAGATAAGCGTTGATATCGGTACTAATTAAATCGGATTGGTGGGACATGGAGATTCCAAAAATAAAAATTAAATGAGTTAGGCGAAAGGCTCAGGGCAAAAGGCGAAAAAGCCAAAATCTTTACAGTAGCCAAGCCTTTGTAAATCTCAACACAAAGCCTTGATGAGCGCCGCCAAACATCCAAGTCTTCAAAACGCGCCATCTTTAGCCCTTTGCCTTTCGTCTTTCGCCTGCTCTTAAAAATACCCCTCGCGCTTTTTCTGCTCCATCGACCCGGCCTGGTCATGATCGATGAGCCGTCCCTGGCGTTCAGAGGTTGTCGTTAATAACATTTCCTGAATAATTTCCGGCAACGTGGTGGCAGTGGATTCGACCGCGCCGGTTAACGGGTAACAGCCCAAGGTGCGAAAGCGCACCCTCTTCATTTCAATCTTGTCATCAGGGCCGATCGGCATACGCTCATCATCGACCATGATCAGCATGCCATCCTTGTTGACAACCGGGCGATCCTTGGCAAAATACAAGGGCACAATCGGGATATTTTCCAGATGGATGTATTGCCAGATATCCAGTTCGGTCCAGTTGGACAGCGGAAACACCCGGATGCTTTCGCCTTTGTCTATTTTGCCGTTGTAGATATTCCATAACTCGGGGCGCTGGTTTTTGGGATCCCAGCGATGATTTTTATCGCGGAACGAATAAACCCGCTCCTTGGCGCGGGATTTCTCTTCGTCACGCCGGGCGCCGCCAAAAGCCGCATCAAACTGATATTTATTCAGCGCCTGCTTGAGCGCGTCTGTTTTCATCACATCGGTGTGTTTTTTGCTGCCGTGGGTAAAAGGCCCGATGCCCTGATCAACACCGTCCTGATTGATATAAACTATTAAATCCAGACCCAGCTTTTTGATCATCCGGTCACGGAATTCAATCATTTCCCTGAACTTCCAGGTGGTATCGATGTGCATCAACGGAAACGGCGGTTTGCCGGGAAAAAATGCCTTCATCGTCAGATGCAGCATGACGGCGGAATCCTTGCCGATGGAATACAACATGACAGGACGCTCAAATTCCGCCGCGACCTCACGAATGATATGAATACTTTCAGCTTCCAGCTCTTTAAGATGGGTTAATTTATGCTCAATCATAAAAAGTCCGTCGGGTTTGGGATATTACGGTAGGATTATTGAATGCTCTCAATAACCAACATTACATTTTAATTTGAACGGGCTGTTAATGCCAGTCTTCCACTAATAAATTATCATATTGCTGTGCCGGGTTAATGGCCCTCGCTTATCAAGATGACAGAACGACAGGCATAAAAAAAGGCTTATCAAATGATAAGCCTTTAATTTATGGCGTCCCCAAGGGGGTTCGAACCCCTGTTACCGCCGTGAAAGGGCAGTGTCCTAGGCCGCTAGACGATGGGGACTAAACACTTTAGTCAACTTTTGCTTTTTGGTGGAGCCAATTTATATTTTGGCTGAGCCAATTTATATTTTGGTGGAGCCAAGCGGGATCGAACCGCTGACCTCAACACTGCCAGTGTTGCGCTCTCCCAATTGAGCTATGGCCCCCTCAATTAAAGAACGGGCATTTTACAATAATTACCCATCATGTCCAACACTAATTTGAACTTCTTATATAATTTATGGCTTTTTCTATTCTAGCCAAAGTTTTTTCTTGCCCAAGCAATGACAAGGTAACGTCAATAGCTGGCGAAACCGCTGACCCGCAGACTGCAACCCGCAATGGCTGAGCCACTTTACCCAGATTAAGCCCCATGGTTTCAGCAAGATTCACAACAACTTGATGCACTACCTCAGCATTCCAGTCGGTCACCGCCACCAATTCGTCGTGTAAACGCGCTAAAACATGATCCGACCCAGGAGTGAAATTCTTTTTTACCGCTTTTTCATCATAGGAATCAAACTCTTTATAGAAATAAACACTGGCAACTGCCATGTCCACAAGGGTTTTGCAGCGTTCTCTTTGTGTTTTAACAACATCAATCAACTCCGGCCCGTCAGCAGGATCAATTCCCAATTGCCCGATATGCCAGCTTAAATGACGCGCCACATGAGCGGGGTCGCTGTTCATAATATATTGATGGTTTAACCATAACAGCTTTTCCATGTTAAAGGTCGATGCTGACACATTGACATCGTCCAGTTCGAAATACTCAACCATCTCGTCAATAGAAAAGATTTCCTGATCGCCATGAGACCAGCCCAGACGCACCAGATAATTCAGCAATGCTTCCGGCAAATAACCTTCATCACGAAATTGAATCACACTGACTGCACCGTGGCGTTTTGACAAACGCGCGCCGTCAGGCCCTAATATCATCGGCAAATGGGCATATTTCGGCAGTTCAGCGCCCAAGGCTTTAAGAATATTCATCTGCCTGGGGGTGTTATTGATATGATCGTCACCCCGGATCACATGCGTAACTTTCATGTCCATATCATCAACAACAACGGTTAAATTGTAGGTTGGCGTGCCATCTGCTCTGGCGATAATCAAATCATCCAGCTCTTTATTGGCAACGACAATGTCGCCTTTAACCAGATCAGGAATAGTTACTACGCCATCAACCGGATTTTTAAAGCGTATGACCGGTTCCCGGTCGAAGACATCAACAGAATCCCTGCATTTTCCGTTATAGCGCGGCTTTTCTTTATTGGCCATTTGCTCGGTACGCAATTGTTCCAGTTCATCTTTGCTACAGTAGCAATAATAGGCATCACCCTGAACTAATAACTGCTGGATAATTTCTTTATAGCGATCAAAATGATGGGTTTGATAAAAAGGCCCGGCATCATAATCGAGACCCAGCCATGTCATGCCTTCGAGAATGGCATTAACCGATTCCTGTGTTGAACGTTCCAGATCAGTATCTTCAATCCGTAAAATAAATTTTCCGCCGTGTTTACGCGCATAAAGCCAGGAAAACAACGCAGTACGCGCACCGCCGACATGCAGATAACCCGTTGGACTCGGGGCAAAACGTGTTGTGATTGTCATTATGATAGTATTTCGTTAGTAAAATTCTTTTAGTATATTTTATTGGAATCTGTTTGGTGGCAGTCAACAAACATATGACATGGTAAACAAAAATCACATACTATTCCAATTGAAATAAGACAGTGCTAGAATCCGGACTGATTCTTCGATAGCGCATTGCGTTTGCCTTATCTTGATCGGTTTATTAATAACAATAAGGGGATTTTTCAATGCAAAAAATACTAATAACTGTAGCATCCATTGCAGCCTTGCTCATATCGGGCTGTGCCTCACAACCAATAAGTACTTTTGAAACCTTTCACGCTCAGGACTTGAACGGTTTACTTACCTCAGGTCAGTATGTACAAAAAGCAGATAATTTCTTTGTCATTAATGATTCTTCATCGTCAATGACAGATGAATATTTTGGCGTAGGCTACCCTGGTCAGCCTGATCCTACAAAATTTTCGGTTGAAAAAGAAATCCTTAACAGAATTAATTTAACCATTCCAGACTTAAAGTTGACCTCAAGCATCCGCAGCTTTGGCTTTGGCAATTGCTTGGAAATGGGATTTACCCATCTTAATCAGGCTCCTGTCAGCTACTCAAAATCAACCTTTGGCAGCGGCATAGATGCATTGACTTGTGCCAGCGGCGGCTCACCCATCGGCAGCGGAATCGATGGGACAGCCGAGGATTTATCAGCAACTTCCGGCAACATTGCTGTGTTAATACTCAGTGACGGTCATGATCTGGACTCGGACGGTGTTAAAGAGATGCAATCCTTGAAACAACACTATGGCGACAAATTATGTGTTTATACTGTCTGGGTTGGCAACGAAGATGAAAGATCCGGCATAACCGTATTAAATCAACTCTCTAATATTGCAGGCTGTGGCTATGGAGTAACAGCTGACAGAATTTCCAGTCCTGAAAACATGGCAAATTTTGTAAAAAGCATTTTCTTGAAAGCCGGCACCCCGGTTGCGGACTGTTCGACTCTTGATGGGGACAAGGATGGCGTTAACGATTGCAATGATTATTGTCCTACAACGTTGCCAGGAGTTCAAGTCAGCATACGCGGCTGCTGGATCGTTGATGTAAAATTTGATAATGATAAAGACATTGTTAAACCGGAATACTTTGGAAATCTTGACAATGCGGCTCAAGCTATCAAAGCGCATCCGGAGCTGAAAATTGAAATACAAGGTCACACCAGTAAAACGGGCGGATTCAACTATAACATGAAGTTATCTGAGCGCCGCGCAATAGCAGTTAAAAAATACCTGGTTGAAGGAACCGATTCGCTTAATCTGACTATTCGCGGCTATGGCTGGACTCAACCTATAGATACTAATGATACTGAAGAAGGACGCGCCAATAACCGTCGCGTACAATTGCAAGTTGATGGTGAACCTCAACAACCTCTAAATCCTCAATAACGTTGCCAGACTGGCAACTCTTGAAGACATAAGAGTTATCACACAAAAAAGGGAGGATTAGTTATAACCCTCCCTTTTTTATTGAAAGAAAAGTGATCGACTGATCACTCCTGCAAGTAAATTATCCTATTACCCGATAATATCCAATCCTCCCATGTAAGGCAGCAATGCGTCAGGAATACGAATACACCCCTGCGCATCCTGATAATTTTCCATGACCGCAATCAGGGTTCTACCCGCCGCCAAACCGGAACCATTTAAGGTATGCACCAATTCAGGTTTTCCGGTTTCCGGATTACGCCATCGAGCCTGTAAACGCCGCGCCTGAAAATCCTTGAAATTACTGCAAGACGAAATTTCCCGATAAGCGCCCTGCCCCGGCAGCCACACTTCTAGATCGTAGGTTTTTGCCGATGAAAACCCGGTATCCCCGGCACATAGCAACATCTTGCGGTAAGGCAGGTTTAATTTTTTCAGGATGTTTTCCGCATGATTAGTGAGTTCTTCATGTGCATTAGGTGAATCTTCCGGCTTAACAATTTGCACCAGCTCAACTTTTTCAAACTGATGCTGACGGATCATGCCGCGTACATCACGCCCATAAGCGCCCGCTTCACTGCGAAAACACGGGCTGTGACAAACAAATTTAAGCGGCAACTCCCTGGCGTCAACAATCACATCCCTGACAATATTGGTCACCGGAACTTCCGCTGTCGGAATCAGATACAAGGCAGGATCAACATTCGCTTTAAACAGATCAGCCTCAAATTTTGGCAGCTGCCCGGTACCTCGCAAACTATCCGCATTGGCCAAAAAAGGCACATAAGTTTCACTATAGCCATGTTCGGCGGTATGCATATCCAGCATCAGCTGAATAATCGCCCTTTGCAATCTTGCCAGCGGGCCATTCAAGACTACAAACCGGCTGCTGGCAATTTTGGCACCCAACTCAAAATTAATTCCTTTCAGTTGTGTGCCCAAATCAACGTGATCTTTGGGTTCAAAGCCGAAGTCAGGTACATCACCCCAACGGCTGATCTCAACGTTAAATTCTTCATTATTGCCATCAGGGACAGACTCATCGAGAATATTGGGAATACCCTCCATCAGCGTTTCCATTTCCGCCTGAATACCGGCCAATGCCGTTTCCGCCGCTTTAAGTTCGTCGCCCAAATGCTGAATCTGATTCAATAGCGGATGGACATCTTCACCTTTGGCTTTTGCCCGTCCAATAACTTTTGAACGGCTGTTGCGTTCATTTTGCAGTTCCTGGGTTTTAACCTGTACGTCCTTGCGCCTGGCTTCCAGCTCGGCATAAGACCCAGCATTAAAATCAAATGAACGTCTGGTTAATTGTTCCTTAACAAAATCAGGATCAGTTCTAAATAAACGGGGGTCTAGCATGACGGCGTTTTACCTTTATAAATTTACAGGAATGTTGAGTTTTATATTTTGACTCATCAAGGCCGCAACATACGGAATACGCCTTTAATGAACTTACATAATACACGACGGAACTGCTTGAGAAAACAGACATACAAAAAGCCCGCCTGGGCTGCGGCTCTGTTTCATTCGTTCCCACGCAGCGCGCGGGAACGAGAAAAGATAGCGCAATTTAGGATAGTCAGGCGTCCATTGCTCCATCCTGCTCTGTCAATTTCTCTTCAAACCAAGTGATCCAGTTCTGATTCGGCGGTAAACGCCCTTCGTTCTGAAGCCGTTTTTGGATCGCAAGGCCCTGCTTCAGATAGGCTCGTTTTTCCTCGGGTGTTAACGCAGCCTGTGTTCCCAACTTGCTGTATGAAACGGCCAGATCGATCTGCCACTGGACATTGGCCGCATCGCGCGCCGCCAATTTTTCGGCGATGGCCAGGCTGTCGCGATACGCCGCCAGCGCACCGGCAAGATCGCCTTGCGCCACCAGAACATCGCCGATTTTGTTATGGCTGACCGACAGATCGCGCTGCCAGCCGCTATTGGCCGCATCGCTCGCCGCCAATTTTTCGGCGATGGCCAAGGCGTCGCGATACGCCGCCAGCGCACCGGCAAGATCGCCTTGCGCCACCAGAACATTGCCGATATTGCTATGGCTGACCGACAAATCGCGCTGCCAGCCGCTATTGGCCGCATCGCTCGCCGCCAATTTTTCGGCGATGGCCAAGTCGTCGCGATACGCCGCCAACGCACCGGCAAGATCGCCTTGCGCCACCAGAACATCGCCGATTTTGTTATGGCTGACCGACAGATCGCGCTGCCAGCCGCTATTGGCCGCATCGCCCGCCGCCAATTTTTCGGCGATGGCCAGGCTGTCGCGATACGCCGCCAGCGCACCGGCAAGATCGCCTTGCGCCACCATAACATCGCCGATTTTGTTATTGCTGACCGACAGATCGCGCTGCCAGCCGCTATTGGCCGCATCGCCCGCCGCCAATTTTTCCCCGATGGCATGTCTTTCTCTGTAATAACTCAGGGCAGCAGCGAGGTTGCCTTGAACAGACGATATGTTTCCCAGCCGCTCGTAACATACAGCAAGGTCATGCCGGGCGTTGTCATCGGTAGCATCGGTTGCTACCCGTGAGGCAGCCGTTGCTCGCGCATCCTGGTAGCTTTGGCGGGCCGCCGCCAAATCGCCGAAGTCCATGTATAAGTCGCCGAGATAAATATGCGTCCAGGTATCTTCCGGTTCATGCCTGGCGGCGCGCTCGTAAGCCGCCAGCGCTATGCGTACGTCGCGGCCGAAAGCAAGAGCGCCCTGTTCGCGGGCCAGTTCCGCTGCACGGCGGCGGGCGGCGGCATCTTCCGAAGCGTCCGGCGCAGCCAATGCTTCTTGCTGCGCAAGCGTTTCTTCGTTGCGCAACAAGGCTTCCGCCGGACGGCTATCGCCTTTGCCGAGGGCTTCCGCGGCGGTAATGGCTGCCGTTGAAGCATCCGGCTGAGCGGCGGCAGTCAGCGTGCGGGCTACCGCATCGGCAAGCTGGGTTTCCAATGCGGTTATACGTTCGCGCAATAATTGATTATCACTGTCCGCTGCCTGTTTCTCCAGTGTCAGCTTGCCGATAATGGCCAGTACGGCAGGATCGTCGGGTGCGACGGATTGTCCTTCAGGCTTGAGTTTGTCCAATTCAGCCTGCACGCCGGCACTTAGGGCGGCTATGAGCGTCGCTTCGTCTTTGAATTGCGCGGGGCGCAATACGCGGGCAACTTCTTCGCGAAAAGCCATGATCAACGGTTTGCGCTTGTCGTCGAGCAGGTCGGTTAAGTCAATATTTGGGATATTTGTCGCTAATAGCGCCACACGCGGGATGTTCCCGTCTCTTCGGAATTCCAAATGGGTGATCGACAAACCGTCGGGATTATTCTCGTCTATCTGCTGATAACCGTAACGAAAGCCGAGAATAAGCACATACAAATCGCAGCCGTCTATATCGGCCAGACAACTGTCGCGAACACTTTCGCTATCGGGCAAATAACTGTGCACCGGCTGGTGGCGAGCCTGCACTAACCAATCGATAACCGCTTTGCGTTCGGTGCTCAAGTCGGCGATGGTTGAAGAAACATAGATTTTAGCCATTCATGACCTTTCCGCTAAAAATATCACTAAAGTTGCCCGGTATCCAACGAGTCAACAGGGTCAGTTCGTTTTGCCGGATTAAAGTTCTAATCTGTCATACCTGCCGGGAAGCGGATATCCATGCCGGATGACGATCATGAAAAAACAGATCCTGTCAACTGACAAAGTCAAACTATGCAGTTGAGTCGATATGAGCCGTCGCGGACCAGGTAATGATATGCTTGAAATCGACTCTGGATTTTAGCGTTTGAATGGCCTTTTCCACTTTATCAGGCTCATCGTAAAACTCTATAATCAACGGTAATTCCAGTGATAAATCAAGCAGGGAGGAGGTATGTACCTCGCGGTTTTTACCAAATCCGGCAATGCCGCGGATAATCGTAACGCCCATAATTATTTCTTCATCGCGCAGAATATCCAAAGCCTGATTTAACTGGTCATGCCCTTCCAGCGTATAGATTCTGGCCATGGTTACCTCTCTTGAACTCATATCTGCTTACCCACTAATAAACCCAGCCAAATTACTAAAAGACAGCTCAACCCATTACCTATAAAAATACCCAGCATTAAATTTGTGTGGGTCTCGAACGTAAACCCAAGCTCTATCAAAAACAGAATTAAATATAAACCGGATAAGGTTAAATAAGCGCCGACCATGATCAGCATAATTGCAGCACGATATTCCATGGATAGCGCTACTTTCTGCAACAAAATAGTCGCGATTATGCCGATTAAAAAAGCAACTATCGCATTGACTATCATCAGGGCGTAAGGAATAACACCGCCCGACCATTGAAAAATGCCCTCTGAATAAAAAAATAAACTTCTCCCGCACAGCAAGCCGATCCACACAGCCAGTAAGCAACCAAGCACACTGACTGCTATATTTAAAGCCGCTTTGGTTAAACTGCCCTGCTCTATCAGATATAACGTTTCTAAAGAAAAAGTGGAAAAGGTAGTGAATGCGCCAATAAAGCCAATCAGGATTGCGGCTCTGTATTCCAGGGTAATGGCAATACGTTGCAAAATCAGTGCTTCGGTCAGCAGACCGATTAAAAACGAACCAACAACATTTACGACCAAAGTGCCATAAGGAAAACCCCGGCCCAGCCAGTGGTAAAGTCCTGTAGACACTAAAAACCGTATGACTGCACCAAATGCCCCTCCAATTGCAACAGCTATCAATTGATTCATGGCTAGAACTTGATAAAGTGTTCCCGGTAATAGCGCAGCTCTTCTATCGATTCAATAATATCATCCAGGGCCTGATGCGTTGATTCTTTATTAAAGCCATCTTTCACTTCGGGCGCCCATCTTGCGGCAAGTTCTTTAAGCGTCGATACATCGATATTACGGTAATGAAAATACGCTTCCAGCTTGGGCATATAACGATAAAGAAAGCGTCTATCCTGGCCAATACTGTTGCCGCAAATCGGTGACGTATTTTCAGGCACCCATCGTTTTAAAAATTCAAGCGTCAGCCGCTCTGCTTCAGCTTCATCAATCGTTGAAGCCTTGACACGATTGATTAACCCGGATTGGCCATGATGTTTCTGATTCCAGTCATCCATTGCTGCCAGAGCTGCATCAGACTGATGCACTGCAAGGACAGGTCCTTGCGCAAGAATATTTAAATCCTTATCGGTAACAACCGTAGCAATTTCAATAATTAAATCAGTGTCCGGGTCAAGTCCTGTCATTTCAAGGTCGATCCAGACAAGATGCTGAGAATCCTGAGTCATTTGTTGATTCCATTGTGTTGAAGGTAGCGGTTAGTGTAGCATTGGCGTATCTGTACGTCTAACTCTTAACCTTAATGTAGCTGACTTATGAACACCTTTACTATTATCTTTTTAATCGCACTGATTATTTCTTCTTCGATACAATTTTGGCTGGCTAAACGGCAAGCCGATTATGTCGCAGAGCATCGCTTTGCCGTGCCTGACGCCTTCAAAAACAAGGTCCCATTGGAAGCCCACCAAAAAGCCGCTGATTACACGCTCGCAAAGATCAAGCTGGGTAATATAGACAGCGGACTGGGTATTGTATTTTTATTGTTGCTGACGCTTGGCGGCGGTATCAATATGGCTTTTCAATACTGGACATCTGTGGTCTCATCACCGCTGTTAGCGGGCGTGGCAGCAACAGCCACTATTTTTCTGATAATGACCGTGATAGAAATACCTGTTAGCATTTATCAGACCTTTGTGATTGAAGAAAAATTTGGCTTTAATAAAAGTACCGTCAAGCAGTTTATCAAGGATCAGTTCTTGCACCTGGGCTTGGGTGCGGCGATTGGCCTGCCTTTATTGGCATTAATCCTGTGGGTTATGGATACCGTTGGACCGCTATGGTGGTTATGGGCCTGGGGCATAATAATAGCCTTCTCTTTGCTGATGAGCTGGCTTTATCCGACCGTTATTGCGCCCTTATTTAATAAATTCACGCCTATGGCAGAGGGTTCTTTAAAAGACCGCATTCAAGGACTGCTTGCGCGTTGCGGCTTTAACAGCCAGGGCATCTTTATTATGGACGGCTCCAGGCGTTCAGGTCATGGCAACGCCTACTTCACCGGCCTTGGCAACAACAAACGCATCGTATTTTTCGACAACCTGATCAACTCGCTGGAAGACGAAGAACTGGAAGCCGTACTGGCGCATGAACTTGGGCATTTTAAATGTAAACATGTCATCAAAATGCTGATCGCCACAGCAATTATGAGCCTGATCGGCTTTGGCGTATTGGGCTGGCTAATCGATCAGGACTGGTTTTACACCGGCTTAGGCCTAGCCATTGAACAAAAATCAAATGCCGCCGCCTTATTATTATTCATGCTGGTTTCATCAACTTTTACTTTTTTCATGCAGCCTGTCAGTGCCTATTTTCAACGAAAATTCGAATTTGAAGCCGATGACTTTGCCGCCAGCAATGCCAAAGCCAGCAAAATGATTAGCGGACTGGTTAAGCTTTATGAAGAAAATGCCAACACCTTAACCCCTGATCCGCTGTATTCGGCTTTTCATTACAGTCACCCGCCCGCGGCTATTCGCATTGCGAATCTGGAATCTAAAGCTGAATGACTGTGTTACTGGAAGGACTTGTTATTGCCCATTTAGGTCAGGGCATTGCTGTTGAACATAACAATAAAATCATACTTTGCCAAACTTTGCGGCGGCTGGAAACCGTCGCCGTTGGCGATAAGGTGTTATGGACACAATCAGCACCCGACCAGGGCCGCATTGAAAAAATACTACCGAGGCGTTCAGTATTGGCGCGCCCTTCCAGAAATGGCAAAACCCGGCCGGTTGCCGCCAATATTGATACCGTTTATGTCGTTTTTGCCATTGAACCTTATTGTGATTTTTTACTGATAGACCAATACCTGGCCGTCAGTGAAAGCCACAATATAGACGCAACCCTGGTCCTTAATAAAACCGATCTGGCTCAATCGGACAGCATCGAAAAAGAACTGCTGGATTATCAGAATCTGGGCTACCCGCTTTACCGGGTCAGTGCCAAAACAGCATCGGGGCTGGATGAATTAAAACGCGCATTAAAAGATCAAGTCAGTATGCTGGCGGGCCAATCGGGTGTCGGTAAATCCTCGCTAACCAATGCCATCATTCCCGATAAGGAGCTAAAAACCAACACCATCTCGGCAACCTCTAAACACGGACGGCATACCACGACAGCGGCAACGCTGTATCATTTAACTAACGGCGGGGATTTAATCGATAGTCCGGGCGTCGCCATTTTCGGACTGGCAGGACTTTCCGAACAACAATTGGCTTATGGCTACAGGGAGTTTCAGCCACTGCTGGATAACTGTCAGTTTAATGACTGCCGGCACTTGTATGACAAAGGGTGCGCCGTGCGGGCTGCTGCGGAAAATGGCGAGATTTCAATGACCCGTTACCAGCGGTTTTTGAAGCTTAGAGAAAAATTGTCCACGACGTAGTCTTATAAAGCGTTTAAATTCAGCCAGTGCTCTACAGCTTGAAATATAAAGCAGGTAATATTGAACTTTTATAACCTGGTTTGGACAATATTTAAATATATCTTAAGGCTCATGCGACAGTAGCCTGGCTGAAAAAAGAAGCCTATACCTGAATCAATTGAACCGCCAATTAACAGATAGAGGACCAAAGTCATGAACAAACACCTGAAATTAGTCAGAGAACTTCACGATGCTTTTTCATTTCCACAGGCGAGGTACGGTGCAAATGCGCAGCTATCTGATATGGATATTATCATGCGCCAGGCTTTGCTTATGGAGCAAGGCAGCAAGATATTGAAAGCGCTTAAAGCGGGCGATATGGTTGAAATATTAACTGAACTGATCGATCTTTCCTACTATGCCCTGGGCGCTATTGCCATGCAGGGTGCAGATGTTTCAAACCAGCCCGTATCATGGCAGCATGATGGATTTGTCCTGTCTGTCATGAGTGTTTTGTCTGACAAGATCAACGAGTGCGCATCAGGCAGCGCTGATAGTTATTCGGAAGTCTATTGTTTATGCGAGCATTTAACGAGAAGCTTTATCAATGCAGATTTCGATAAAGCCTTTCAAGTCGTCCATGTCTATAACATATCAAGCCTGAGCGAAAGCGGGCAACCGATTAATATGGATACCGGTGAACTCCAAAGATCAGAACTCTTTACAGCGCCCGATTTGAGTGATTGTTTGTATGAATAACGAAGCGTTAAAAATCCATTCCGGTTTAACTCATGCTGATTAATTGGAGGATCTAAATAATTTATCCCGATAAAATACAAGCATAAACTCTTTTTTTGGGATTGAAGGTGTGTGAAAAATCAATTCATCAAACGTTTTAACTTAAAAATCGCAGTTCACCACAAAGACAACCAGAACACAGAGAAAAATAATCGGGCAGGAAAGAAAATCCGTAATCCTTGTAAATGAGAGTAGTGAGGAAGAAAGTGGTGGGTAAGTTCAGTTTCAGGAAAAAAGGGAGTAATAAATCCGGGAAATATTTTCATAAACAAAAACAGCAGGTTCGGACAGAAACTGTTGCTGGCGTACCTGAAGAAAAACCAATCCCGGATGATCCCGACACACCCGAAAAGTCCGCCGCAAGATCAAAAAACTTCGCCTTAAAATTCGCTTCTTTAAAGGACAAGCTTAAAGCGGATGCAAACACCGAACAGTATAAATCGGCAGTTACATCTACAAAGAACAATCAAACCGGCTCTGCTCCCTATGCAATGGATGAAGAGCAGACGACCCCCGAAAAACCGACTATTACACCGGGCTCCCATGGCGAACATCTGCTTCAGGAAAAGTGGGGCGCACGAGACAGAGCCTTGAATTTTTACGACAGACAGGTTCTGGATTACCTGGCGCCAAAGATGCGGGAATTTATTGCCCGTCAGGAATTTCTGTTTGTCGCCACAGCCGACCGTAACGGCGAATGCGACTGCACATCAAAATTTGGAAAACCCGGCTTTATTCGGGTACTCAGCGATAAATATCTGATG
This sequence comes from Methylococcales bacterium, assembly GCA_028714175.1. Taxonomy (GTDB): domain Bacteria; phylum Pseudomonadota; class Gammaproteobacteria; order Methylococcales; family Methylomonadaceae; genus JAGXGJ01. The sequence goes on along the minus strand of JAQTMV010000030.1, from coordinate 3,063 downwards.
TATCCTGAATACCGGGGCAACGGCGTATTCGCCAATAGCGGCAATATGATTGAAAATCCGCATATCGCACTGCTGATAATTGATTTTACCAGGGATACGGTGGGCCTGCATGTTAATGGTAAAATCAGGATTGTCGCTAACGATGAACTGCTCCAATATGACGATAAACTGCCTCAAGATGTTATTGAAGAAATCCATCAGGAAGGCAAAAAATGCCCCGAACGCTGGATGATGATAGAAGTTGAAGAGGCCTATATTCAATGTTCCAAGCATATCCCGTTGATGAAAAAACTGGATAAAAAAATAGATTGGGGTACCGATAATGTCGCTGCAAAGGGCGGCGATTATTTTCAACTGAGGAATATACCGCTTTATGACCGGATAGGCGGGGATAAGGCCATGGAGGTGGTTGTAAACCTGTTCTACCAGAAAGTCATGCAGGATGATCTGGTCGGTCATTTTTTCGAAGATTCTGATATGGCGAGTCTACGATTGAAGCAAAAATCATTTCTATCGATGGCTTTTGGTGGTCCTTATCAATATTCCGATGCTGAACTGCGCGCTATACATAAACCCTTGATTGAAAAATACGGGTTATCCGATAAACATTTCAACCGGTTCCTTGAGATCTTCAAAGAAACGTCAACCGAATTAAATATCTCCGCCAACGAACTGCAGGGGATAATGGAAATCCTGGAAAGTACGCGCGACTCGGTATTAAATCGATAAGCGTATCGACAGTGGCGGGTATAATAGAAAATTACTTTTTAGTGACGTCAATATAGTTACAAGATGTAAGAGCAAGATGCGATCATGATAAAAAAAGACAACCTGGAACAGGATGATAATGCATTTTGGCGAAAAGCCTTTTTTTCCGATCACAGGTCGGCTCATCCGCTACGACCTGCCAGCCATGGTGTAACCGCACAACACCCCGAAAAAATCGGTGATGCCGGCGAATTTTGGTTGAAACAATTGTTTCAGGGACGGCCTATAGAACAAAACGCTAGCGACACAATACGGGTCTACAAATCAGGAGCGGTTGTTTATGAAATCCCGCTGCAGAATCTTAAATGGAAAACAATTATCGGCCGACATCCGGATGCCGATTTGCAGCTTGAATCACAAAAAATGGCGATGCTTCATGCGGTTATCCTGAACAAGGATGGAAAATACTATATTGAAAGTCTGGATGGTAACATCGGAACCCTGATTAAAAACAAAAAACTGAAGCTCAAGACACAGGTTCAGCTTCGTGACGGAATACAAATAGATATTCCCGGATATCGACTGGAATTTTCCATTGCTAATGCTCCCGGCACTGTCGATGATGCCGCTCTTGAAACCGTTGAACTTAATCATATACCCGATTTTTTCTATAAAGCGCCGCCCCCACCGCCCAGTCCATTGCTGATTAATCTGACCGAAAATTTGGGCCGGACAAACATCTGGAGCGAAGGCACCACTCGCCTGAAAGTGGCTGATATTATTGAAGAGACCCATGATTGCAAGACCTTTCGTCTGATTAGTGAGGAACCACTACTGTTTTCCTATAAACCGGGGCAGTTTATTACCTTTATACTGAATATCAATGGACAAGAAGTCAGACGCTCCTATAGCATGTCTTCCAGCCCTTCAAGACCCCATTTGCTGGAAGTGACTATCAAAAGGATACCGGGCGGGCTGGTTTCAAACTGGTTTTGTGATCACGTCAAATCGGCCGATTTGTTAACCATCAAAGGACCTGCAGGCAAGTTCACCTGTTTCAATTATCCCGCCAATAAAATACTGTTTATAGGCGCTGGTAGCGGTATTACGCCTATTGTTTCCATGTGCCGCTGGATTGCGGATACTGCTTCGAACGTCGATGTCAAATTACTGGCCTCATTTAAATCGCCGCCGGACATTATATTTCGCAAGGAATTTGAAATGCTGTCGGCTCGCAGCCGGAGTTTCCATGTTGCAGTGACAGTAACATCCAAATGGCATGGTACAGAATTCTGGACAGGATTTACCGGGCGGGTTAACGTTCATATGCTGAATATGTTTGTTCCGGATATACATGAACGCGATATATTTTTATGTGGCCCCGAGCCTTTTGCCGACAATGTGAAAAATTTATTGCGTGCCATGGATTATGACATGTCACGCTTTCATACCGAAAGTTACGGTTCAGGCCGCTCTGCACAAGAATCCGCAGATGTAGCCAAATCTTTGCAATTGAAAGGACCGTTGCACAAAGTCACTTTTACCCGGTCAGGAAAAACCGTCGATACTGATGAAAATATTACGCTTCTGGAACTGGCCGAAGCTCACGGTATTGAAATCGATTACAGCTGCCGTAGCGGCACGTGTGGAGAATGCGAGGTCAAATGTAAAGGAAATGTCAACGTTAGCCCTTTTTGTGAAATCGATGCCAAAACCAGAAATGCCGGATTTATCTATGCCTGTTGCAGTACTGCCGCATCTGATCTTGAACTTGATATATGATGACGAAGAAAGAAGGAATAATCCGATCTTTTACCTTTGCCCATGGTGAACCGACATCCTGATCATCGAGAAACGCCTATTTGCAAATTTTCCAAAATCGCCAGCGTAGGTGCGGACTGATTCATCGTGTAAAAATGCAGTCCGGGCGCGCCACTGTCCAGCAATCGCTGACACAGGTTTGAAACCATGTCCAACCCGAACGCCTGGATTGATGCGCGATCATCACCAAAGCCTTCCAGGCGTTTTCTCATCCAGCGGGGAATATCAGCGCCGCACATTTCAGAAAAGCGGAACAGTTGTGAATATTGCGTAATCGGCATAATGCCGGGAACGATAGGAATATCTATGCCATTTTTTTCGCAAGTATCAAGGAAATAAAAATATGCTTCGGCATTATAAAAATACTGGGTAAGCGCCGCATCAGCGCCGGCTTCTACCTTACGCTTTAAATTTTTAAAATCTTCATTGCCGCTTGCCGACTGCGGATGCACTTCAGGATAGGCGGCAACATGAATCTGAAAGTAATCGCCGGTTTCCTGACGAATAAATTCGACCAGCTCATTGGCATAACGA
>JAQTMV010000029.1 GCA_028714175.1 Methylococcales bacterium | reverse complement strand
CCCGGAGTTTTTGGGGCTTTTGCCCTTTACCACCAAAGCCGTGGAAAAAATATATAAAAAAAACGTCAAGGCGGCCAGGCGCTTACGAATTGCCATGACAGAACACAAGTCGGCGGACCCTAAAAAAACTGTCCCCGCCACTATTGAACAAAGAATCCTTCAAAGCATTGGCAAGGGCAATCCATTGCCGGCAAGGGTACGCAATATTATGTCTTTACACACCGGTTATGATTTCAGCAAGGTGCGAGTAAAGACCGGCCAGGAGGCTGTCGAGTTAAACAAAAATTTAAATGCCAGGGCATTTACCTATGGTTCCGATATATGGCTTGGCGAGAACGAAAGTGTGAATGACATCAGGCTGATGGCGCACGAACTTACCCACGTAGTTCAGCAAGGTGCGGCTAAGAAAATAAACAATGGTAATCCATCCGGCCCCGGTGCAATGAAATCGACAAGTAAAGTGGTGAGTTTTCTGCAAGCTTTCAGTAAAAACGCTGATAGAGACTTCAGTATGTACCGAAATGAAATCACTCGCTTTAAAAAGGAAAACTCCGCCGAAAAAATAGCTTCACTGCAACGGCAAATACTTGAGCCTTCAACCAAAGGCGTTGATATTTCGCAAAAAAGCGACTCAAAAACCTTGAGAGCCTGCGGCGGTGGCAGCGGCAGCGCTCCTCCTGCAGCCACGGCTTGTGCTTGCGACGTCAAGAGTGGCCCAACTTATACGCCTAGCGGCACCATCCCGGTAACGACATCGGGCAGCAGGAAAAGCGCACCTTTCAGCTTTGCCGCGGAATTCAATAATGATACGCCTGCCGGCAAATGTCCGCGATGCTGTGAAGTACGGCAATTCATCAAGTGGGACTCGGCTTTTCACACGTGGAATGGCGGCCCTCCCCATAGCGGCTTCCCTTCCGGCGCAGCACACAGTACTTGGATTGAAGATAGGGATTCGTCGGATAAGCGTTATGGACATCGCTCGGGCACGCACAGCGATCCGATAGGCGGCTGTGGCGACGAATACCGTACCGGCTCGTCTCGCGACCAGGCCAATGGAAACAAGTATTGCGGAAAAGATGCCCCGGGAGGTCCAAGCGGACTGACCGGTACCTGGAATTTTCAACTGAAAGTTGTCGATACCTGCAATAGCGACGCCGTCAAGGCAAGCAGTTCAATAATCATCGTCAATTGGTGAGGTAAGTTAGCAATGTGTGTTCAATCTATTATTATGCCGATGCTTCTTTTATCCGTCGTCGAATTTTCCGGCACTCCGGGCACAGGCAGTGTCGTGCTGGCCAACCAGGGCGATAAATCGGTGCGAATATGGCGAACCGGCAACTCCTGGGGCGATAACGCGCTCGTATTTGAATTGCACAAACCGCCCATTATCGCGCACGTCATCCGCGCGCCGCAGATTTATACCCGCAATGTTCCGGCCAGTGTGGTAGTGTCTCCTGGCGACAGCCATGTGTGGCATTTCGACTTTGGTGATGGCAGTTGGGAGATCGACGTTCCTTTTGACGAACTGGTAAAGCCTGGCGCCGAACTTACGGCGGTCTATGAAGCCGGTGAGTCCCCTGAAGCATTGGCCAACGATGTCTGGACCGGCTGCCTGCGAAGCAAGCCGGCACGCTGGCTCAATGTAAAAGCGCCATCCAATTAATGCCGGGTGTTACCATGGATGAACAAAAGGACTGGCTAAAATCACTCTATCCTGAAGTAAGAAATATACTTAGAAACTCAATACCGGATACATGGCCGGGCCTGGAAACAGCAATAAGTGCGCTCTTGGAACCCCCCATTATGACCGAGGCCATTTTGCCATTAGCATCTTGCGGCGCGGTTGGCGGTAACGCGAAAGATGCGGTTCATATAGCGGCGGCCCTGATGATATTTGCCGCCTGTCTACGCCTCTTCGATGACATAGAAGACCAGGATAGAGCCGGTGCGCTTTGGGAACAGGTAGGGCCGGCAAGAGCCTGGAACTATGCATCCGCTTTACAGGTTCTGGCTTTCGGAATTCTCAGCAAAGCCCCTCTTCCCCGCAAACAATTTTTATCAGTTAATCAGCTTTTTATAGACTCCTTTTTAAATTTGGCGGCGGGTCAGGATAGAGACCTGCAAGGTCAGACCAAAACGATCGAGGAGTATTGGTTGACCATTGATAAAAAATCCGGTTGCGCCTATGCGCTGGCATGTGCATCCGGCGCAATCGTAGGAACAGGTAATCCGGAATGGATCAGTGCCTGCCGTTCTTTCGGCCATCACCTGGGCCTTACCATACAGATTTTTAACGATATGGAATCCATATGGCATCCCGACGGACTTACAGACTTGAAACAGGGAAAAGTTACCCTCCCTCTCATATATGGGATAAGTCGTGATCATCCCTGGCGCGATGAGCTTATATCTCTTATTAACAGCCAGGCAATAGATATAAATGCAGAAAGGATTAAAGAGATACTTGATAGAATTGATACAAAAAATTTTATGCTTTGGGCTGCTCTTAAGGAACGTAAAGAAGCCTTAGAAGCACTGGAAAGCTGTCCAAATACGGATGGTAAAGACGTTCTTATAGCTTATGTTACGGGTTTGTTCGGAGATTTAGATTCACTCGAGCAAAACGTATAAACAGATATGTCATTAACAATGTGAAATATCTCGGTTGAGTCATTACTATTGAGTTTTTATCGATAAATGATCCATTGTTCATTACTGATATTTGCAAACTTCAGGCAACGCAGCACAGCAAAAAGGTCTACAACAATAAGAATAAAGGAAGAATAAAGGGGTCATACCCTGAGGTATCCTGCTATACAGAAACAACACCATAGTGAGGTTGCCCGGTTATGACTATTCCACAAGCTTCCCAGTAACACAGTTCTCACCTACCGCCGTTATTACGCAGTTGATAGTCTGATTTTCAACCGATTCATAATTACCTATCACACAAGCGACCCGCAGATAATTCGGGGTATAGCCAAACACCCGCAGTTTGCCGTTCTCTAAAGGTTCACTGTAGCCTTCCCATAATACCGGAAACTCATTGCCGATATTGTCCCGGCAAAATTTTAGCTTCATTTCGTCAGCTAATTGATGTAGCTGCCGGCTGCGCTGTCTTTTAATCTCATCGGCAACCTGATTCGGCAAGGTGGCGGCTTTGGTACCTTCCCGGCTGGAATAGGTGAAGATATGAATATGACCAAAGCCGGTTTGTTTGATGAAGTCAAAACTGTTTTGCCATTCCTGCTCGGTTTCGCCGGGAAAACCGGCAATAATATCGGTCGTGATATTAAAGTGAGGTATTTGCGTCCGCAATTTACCAACGATGTCGGCAAATTCTTCAGTTTTACACCGGCGCGCCATTCGGCGCAGCACGGTGTCTGACCCGCTTTGCAACGGCAGGTGCAAATGTGGCATCAAGCGCGGATTCCGGAACAGCTCAAAAAAATCGCCGGGCAATTCCCATGGTTCCAGTGAGCCGAGTCTAAGCCTTGGAATATCTGTTTCAGCCAGAATAGCCTTTATTAAACCGGCCAAATTGTTGTCCAGATCGCTGCCATAGCCGCCCAAATGCACGCCCGTCAGGATGACTTCATTGATGCCTTGCTTCTGCAGCGCATTGATTTCATCGATAACCAAATGCACGGGGCGGCTTACCTCTTCACCGCGTGCCACAGTGACTATGCAAAACGTGCAGCGATAACGGCAACCGTCCTGTACCTTGACAAAAGCGCGCTGTCTGCCGCGTGTGAATAACGAGATTTCACCCGGTTCTGTTGACATTGCCGGCATAGCGTCCATGTTTAGCCCTGTTAAGGTTTTTTCTACCAGCTGCTCTTTGTCCTTGTTGCTGACTACCAGATCAACTCCCATTAAAGACGCGGCTTCATCCTGATTTAGCGTAGCGTAACAGCCGCTAACGACGAGTTTGGCTTGTGGATTATCGCGGTGTATTTTGCGTATCAGATTGCGCGATTTTCTGGCTGCATCTTGCGTGACTGCGCAGGAATTAATCACAATCAGATTAGCGGCTTGAGCTTGCCGGGTTATTTGATGGCCGGATTTTTGAAAGGCCTGCGCCCAGGTTTCCAGTTCCGCTTCATTAAGACGGCAGCCGAGTGTTTTAAGATGAACTTTCATTAAGAAAAAAATTGCTGTTAGAAAAAATAGAACGCAGGCCGATAAAACCAGGCTTCTTCATAAATATTTTATAGGTTCAAGACGAAAGGCAAAGGGCGAAAGCTGATGTTTTTTTTGCCCTTCGCCCTTTGCCTTCCGTCTTTTTCGACAGCTTTAATCCGTCTAATCTGCATCATCCGTGTTCCATTATAAAAAATCACCCGAAGAACCAGTAGGCGACAAAGATGGCGGCGATGATGCCGCCAAAATCGGCTATTATCCCACAGGTTGCGGCATGACGAATATGTTTGATACCCACCGAGCCAAAGTAAATAGCCAGTACATAAAAGGTAGTTTCCGTGCTGCCTTGTACGATCGACGACAAGCGCCCGGCAAACGAATCTGCCCCCATCGTTTTCATCGTGTCGATCATCATCGCTCTGGCGCCGCTGCCGCTGAACGGTTTCATCAAGGCGGTGGGCAGGGCATCGACAAAGCGGTCATCGAGCATGAAATAATGCACGATAAACCGCGCCAGATCGGCGAGCAAATCCAGCGCGCCGCTGGCTCTGAACACACCGATCGCAACCAGCATTGCGACCAGATAAGGGATGATGGTAATGGCGGTCTGAAAGCCTTCTTTCGCGCCTTCAATAAACGCATCATAGGCATTAATGCCTTTATTGATAGCGCCGAGAATAAAGATGATGACTAACGAGAACAGGATGACATTGCTGATTGTGGCGGATTGCTGGAGCATAACCTGTTGCGGCAAACTGGAAAAATATGCCAGTAAACCGCCGACAACCAGCGTAAAGCCGCCCAGATAAGCCACGATAACTTTATCCAGCAGATTGATTTTTTGTACAGCGGCAACAGCAAGCAAGCCTGCCAGCGTCGACATATAAGTGGCTATTAAGATCGGGATAAACACGTCGGTGGGATTGGCTGCGCCCAATTGGGCGCGATAAGTGAAAATTGTCACCGGAAATAAAGTAACGCCAGAGGTATTGATCACCAGAAACAGAATCTGTGCATTACTGGCGGTCTCGTGAGTCGGGTTGAGTGTTTGCAGTTCTTTCATCGCTTTGATACCCAACGGGGTGGCCGCGTTATCCAGTCCCAGCGCATTGGCGGAGATATTCATGACGATTGCACCTAATGCCGGATGATCTTTAGGTACATCGGGCATCAGGCGGCTAAATAAAGGCGTAAGACTGTGCGTTAATAACAGAATAAATCCGCTTTTTTCACCGATCCGCATAATGCCCAGCCATAAGGCCAATACGCCGGTTAGGCCTAAGGAAATTTCAAATGCCGATTTCGACAGGCTGAACAGGGCTTCCATGATTTGCGCAAAAACCTGCTGGTCGCCCAGGAAAATCAGTTTAAACAGTGCGGTGACAAAAGCGGCGAGAAAAAAGCAAATCCAGATGATATTTAGCACGATAGAATGATTGTGTGAGTGGAAGTTGAGTTATTCTAGTGCTTGAAAGAGGAGATTGTCTTGTTTTTGGCTAAAATGCGATATAACTCAGGAAAAAGCAGTTACACACACCACAAGGCAAGGGTTCACAGAGAATCCTGATTCTCTTTTTCATTTGGTGGACGGCATCAGTCTGGAGATGTTCGGCTAATACGTGTCATAAAATCCGGGGTAGCGCTGTACGTATTGTCACCCTTTATCTGTTTATAGAATACGGCTTATGTTTTTATTATTAGCGCACAATATCGTGATAATATGTACATAATTGAGAAACAATAATCAAATATAATACATTATTGTTGCATATTAATGATACAATTGCACTTAATTGATACATTCATGCAGTTCAAAACACATTTTTTTCAGCATTCATCCTTCCGCTTTCAAAAAAATATTCTATAGTTAAAGTGCCTATCAATCATGGCTTACATGGATTTTAAGCAGTACCTGGCCGACTAAAACATACTGATGGCACAGAGTTTGCCGTAGAACTTGGTAAGGTAGAACAAATGAGGCTGAATCACCGGATAAATCAGAACCGTCTCATTTAAGTTATTGAGAATTTTTACAGGTTGATATTCGTTCAGTAATGGTTAATGTTCGTGGTGTAACCTTTTGTCATCACCCTGTCATTGACATTACTTACAATATTTTTATGTATATCAGCTTTATCGTGAGAAAAAGACAATGTTAAGCCTAACTACTTTATTTGAATTCAATTTCAGATGGCCGACGATAGTGCCAGGAGAAGTACTGGCATTAACTCTATTCATGGTTTTCGCCATACTGATGGCCCTTGAACACCACGCGCCAAGTGTAAAACTGCCAACAAAACACTTGCGCCAGTCCTATATAACAAACATTAGCCTGTTTATGGTTAACAGTATCTCAATGTCGTTATTGTCGGCTTCATCCTTGTTGGTATTAATCGAACGCTATTCAAACAAGGGAGGACTGCTTAACGTCATATCCAGTCCTGTATGGAAAGTGGTTCTGTCATTTTTATTGCTCGATTTGTTGCTGTATCTCTGGCACAAAGCCTGTCACCGTTTTGATTGTCTGTGGATGTTTCATAAGGTGCATCACAACGATCCTTATTTGAATGTTTCAACGTCATTCCGGATACATGTTTTAGAGTTATTCCTTACTAATATCCTGAAAGCGGCTTTTATTATAACCTTAGGGATAGATCAGGTAATCGCCCTCATTAATGAGGCAATAACAACCCTGGTTATCATGTTTCATCATAGCAACATTGCTTTCAAAGGTGAAAAGCTGCTGAGCCGGGTAATTATCGTTCCATCTTTACACCGTGTTCATCATTCAACGCAACGTAACGAGCATGACAATAACTACGGCGCAGTTTTATCGCTTTGGGACCGCCTGTTCGGTACCCTGGCTGAGCTAAAGCCTGCGGAAATCGGTATTAAAGGGAATTCACCGCAGGATCTTGCAAACCTGATTAAATTCGGTTTCACGCTGCAAACGCCGCCATCCATTCAAGAAGTCATTGACATTGAAGCGATGATTGCTGTTGCTGCTTATTACAAAGCAGAACAACGCGGGTTTTATCCAGGCAATGAAATTCGTGACTGGCTGGAAGCAAAACGGGACATTATCAAGCTGGTTTATGGTGATAAGTTGGTTAGAAATAAACCAGAACGCAAGCCTCAGCACTGTTTTTTCAAAGCCTTTAACTTTAATAACCGTCATGTCTGCGAATAGTAGTCAGCACACGATTATAAAGTGACTCAAATTTTGTTTCCAACAACGATAGCGTGGCTCAAGCGCAGCAGTTAAAGTTTTAGCTGCTACGCTTGCTTTTCCCCTTGTAAACTAATTTTACCCTGGAACAGTGGCTCAGCCACGTGGCCAAAACCGGCGCAATTCTATTGGCCGTTTATAGTCGGGTTTATGATAAGAACCTGTGCACGATGTAATTGCAAATATGTTAATATCTTAGCCACAGCAATCTTATTAAAAGGCAAATATGAAAGCAAACATCGGTTTAATCGGTCTGGCAGTAATGGGACAAAACCTGGTTCTTAATATGAATGACCACGGTTTTAAAGTAGCAGTGTATAACCGTACGACAAGTACAGTCGATGAGTTTTTGGCAGGGCCTGCCAAAAACTCGCAGGTAGTCGGCACTCATTCTCTTGAAGAACTGGTTGATAGCCTGGAATCACCGCGAATTGTCATGTTGATGGTTAAAGCAGGTGATGTTGTCGATCAGTATATTGACAAATTAATACCTCTGTTATCTGCCGGTGATATTATTGTTGACGGTGGAAATTCACTGTTTACCGACACCAATCGCCGTACAGCCTCTCTTAAAGAAAAAAACATCAACTTTATCGGCACCGGAGTTTCTGGCGGTGAAGAAGGCGCAAGAAACGGACCTTCTATTATGCCCGGCGGCAATAAAGCCGCATGGCCTAGCGTTAAACCCATTTTTCAAGCCATAAGTGCGCAGGTTAATGGTGAGCCTTGCTGCGAATGGGTCGGCGATAATGGCGCGGGACATTACGTCAAGATGGTGCATAACGGCATTGAATACGGCGACATGCAGTTGATTTGCGAGGCTTATCAATTGATGTCCGAGGGTTTGGGTTTAAGCGCGGATGAAATGCACGCGATATTTGCCGAGTGGAATCAAGGCGAATTAAGTTCTTACCTGATTGAAATTACTGCCAATATTCTGGCATATAAAGATGATGATGGTTTACCTCTAGTAGATAAAATTCTCGATACGGCCGGCCAAAAAGGCACGGGCAAATGGACAGGCATTAATGCTCTGGATTTAGGCATTCCTTTGACCTTGATTGGTGAATCCGTGTTTGCGCGCTGTTTATCTGCTCAAAAATCGGAGCGTGTGACAGCTGCGCATTTGTTACCCAAACGCACGCAAGCATTTACCGGCGACAAACAAGGGATGATTAATGCGATTCGTGATGCCTTGTACGCGGCCAAGATTATTTCTTATGCACAAGGTTTTCGATTAATGCGCGAGGCATCCAAGGAATACAAGTTGTCGCTTAACTATGGGGAAATCGCCTTGATGTGGCGGGGCGGTTGTATTATTCGCAGTCAGTTTTTAAATGACATCAAGCAAGCGTACCAAGACAATCCTGAGCTGGAAAACCTGTTATTGGCAGATTTTTTTGTAAATGCGATGAAAAAAGCCGATGAAGGTTGGCGCAAGGCAGTCATTTTAGGTTTAGAGCTGGGAATTCCAACCCCGGCATTCTCTTCGGCTTTAGCTTATTACGACGGCTACCGCACCGAAAGATTACCGGCAAATTTATTACAGGCGCAAAGAGATTATTTCGGCGCTCATACTTACGAACGAGTTGATCAGCCCAGAGGCAAATTTTTCCATACCAACTGGACCGGGCACGGCGGCAAAACAGCATCATCTACTTATACGGTATAAAATCAGAGTCATATGTTTAATATATTTTGTGCACGCTCGTTACTTACCTCATAGTTGCCTCAGCTATCTGCTGCTGCCTGGCAATGAGGAAAAGTACTATTCGGCTACAATGAGTCCGGATAATAACCGGTCAGTTTTGCAACTGCGGTACCCGGCTCAGCACGGCTACCAGTTCAGACTGCCTGCAGGTGCCGGTTTTTCTGAACAGGTTTTTCAACTGGCTGCGCACAGTATTCAGCGTCACGCCTGCTTCCTGGGCGTATTTTTCCGGCGATTTTCCAGCCAATAAAGCCGAGGCCACCCGCAACTCAGCGGGCGACAAATTGTACAGTTTGCCCAGCAATTGTAGTGTCGACAGGTTTTTTCCGGCTTCTATCACTAAAACCAGCGCCAACGGCGTTTGCCAGTCCTGGGCAAACGACGACGCAGCCGGTAACGGTGTCACAAACACTTGCCGGGTCTCCTCTCCGCCCAAAAACATCGCCCCACCCACAGCAGGATAGCCGGTGGCCGCAGCGATTAAGGCCGCCAGTCTGTTCTTGTTGGGTGGATGAGTAGTGAACAAACGTCCCGTCTTACAAGTCAGGCCGGAACCCCGACTGTTTAGCAAACGCTCAGCACCAGAGTTCAAATGCAGGATGGCCCCCTTGCCATCGATGATCAGCATGGACAATGCCATGGCATCAATCGCTCTGGCGCCCAGTTCGGCCTTGGTATGCAGACTTTGGGTGTGCTTTTGCAGACGCAAGGCTCTTTGTAAATGGCCGCTGAAGCGCTGGGCTGCCAGTTGTTCGGCATGATCGAACGGCTGTTGGCCCACTGCGCGCGACACACCTATAATACTTTGATGTTCCTCGTTATCATCAACCAAAGCGACCATTGCATAACGGGCACCGACTTGTATAAAAAAATCTTGATAAAACTCGTTCCGACCAACAAAATTCTGATTGAAAGTATGATGGCAGCATAACCATTCGTGAACAGTTGTATCACGAAGAATATCTCTGCGTGGATCGATGGCGATGTAGTAATTCGCATAATCGGCTCCAACTTGCAAATCAAAAAACGTTGCAGCAAACACGGAAGCTATTGGAATATTTGTGTTTTTGTTTATCGTCAGTAAATGGGCATCAACACCGCCGGCATATTGCCCGCAAAGCCCTACCGCCTCTCTCCAGCGGCTGGGATCCAGCGCCGTTTCGTAAAGTACGCCAATTAGATGATCCAACTGTTTGTCGGCTGTCATGTCGATATGATCCAGGCTAAAGTGTTGACAGTTAAGTGTAGATGGTAACGGCAGATAATCAACTCAGTGGCCAAAAGAAATTATTATCGGTAATCACCCATATGGATGATTACAAGTCCGTTGGAAGACTATATAGTATGTAACCAGGAAATAGTGTCGTTGAATTTTGTTGATGCTTGCTGGTTTACTGAGCTTTATCGAAATACGCCAGGGCAAAAATTTGCATAACCTGGTTGAACAGGATCACCGTTTCATTAAGAAAGCCACAAAACCGATGATGGGCTTCATAGCCTTACATTCAGCAAAGGCATCAATAAGAAGGATTTAAAAAGTTTACATGATTAGAAAAGGACAAATTTCCTGGGAAAACATGTCAGCTTATAAGTAGTGTATGGCTTTAGCAGGATAACTTTATTCGCAAACAGGTGAGGCTTAAGGCTTTTGAATATTTGCGACGGAACTGCTTAAGGTCTTTGAATATTTTCGTTAGAACCAAAAATGAGGAAGGCATCCATGTCAAACCAAAAATATGAAGTGTGCATCACCATCAAATTTTCTGACCAAGAAGCATGGGATTTGGCGCAATTTTTGAGAAGGGCAGGGTTCTCGGATTTTCGAAGCAACACTGTTGATGATGACGAAGCTCATCGGATGATCGTAGCGGCCGAAAAAGTACGGAAGGCATTAGCCGATGTTGGTTATTCACCGGGTTCTGTCACAAAATTTGTCAAACCGAGGGATAATTTATCACTTTCAGGAATTGAAATATCCGATGGTCAGTTTTAAAGGCGTCCACTATCCGAAAGTTATTATTCTCCACGCCGTTTTTTGCCATGGCCGGTATATCTTTTCTTATCTTGACCTTGCATAAATTTTGGAGGAAAGGGGCGTTAAAGTTGATCATGCCACACTTAATCGCTTGGTTGTGCGCTATTCATCTTCCAGCCATGACCATGACCGCTAAAAGCAAGCCAAGAGTCCGCTAGATTTTGATTCAGAATGAAATGGGGCCAAATTCAGCTGACCGTCTGCTCCTGGCCGTTATGCAGAGCTCTGCATAATGGCCATTATCTACCCATATCCGCCCAAGCGGATACAACTAAGAAGAGTACTTTCATCCCGTGCCTATAATAAAACCCATCAAGTCATCGTGGGCAGCCCTGATCGGTCGAGGTGACGGGTTTGTTTACCGGCTTGTAACATAACTTTCATTTTCATCTGTTAACATCTGAATAATTGCAGGCTTTTCTTGAGTAACTCTTTTCATGGGTGACGAATGATGTCCACTGACCCTCACCGCCTTTCGGGATGATTTACCCATGATCATGGCCATGCAAAAACAATTCAATGTCTCTGGCGAGCCACGAGAACCCGATTAATACCGGTTAAGCGGTCATCGACAAAGCCTCTCGTGCTGGTAACACAATGTTAAAAGTTTGATTATGGATAATAACACCTATCGAACCATCTGGATTTCCGATCTGCACCTGGGTTCCACCCAATGCCAAGCCGATGTTTTACTCGATTTTCTAAAGCACAACGAGAGTGAAAAGCTTTATCTGGTGGGCGACATCATCGATTTCTGGGCACTTTCCAAGAAAATGTATTGGCCCAGAGACCATAATACAGTGATTCAGAAAGTCCTGCGCAAGGCCAGACATGGTACCCAGATCATCTATATACCCGGCAACCATGACGAAAACGTCAGGCAGTACGACGATTATGTCTTTGGCGACATCATCGTCAAAAATTCAGATGTGCATAGGTCATTTGCAGGAAAGCAATTTCTGGTTGTCCATGGCGACGAATATGACACCATTGCCAAATGCCACAAGTGGATTGCCAAGCTAGGCAGCGAGGGCTATGACTTTCTGCTTCAGGTCAATCGTTTTCTACGAATAATCAGGCGTTGGTTTGGTCTACAATCAAACTTTTCCCTAGCTGCCTTCGTCAAGTTCAAAGTCAAGAATGTGGTTCAGTTTATTTCCGATTATGAAGAGAGCATCGTCAGCACGCTTAAAGACCAGGGCCTGGATGGCGTTATTTGCGGGCATATACACCACGCAGAAATTAAGGATATAGACGGATTTTTATATATCAATACCGGCGATTTTGTGGAAAGTTGCACTGCTATAGTGGAACACGCCGATGGAACGTTGGAACTTGTGAAGTGGCGCAAGACTGAATCGGCTGTTGCCCATGTTGAGACACTGGAAGTCAACGTTCACAAATAAATGAACTGGCCGCTAAGCTTTTTATGCTGATATGGGGAAACATTAGCTCATGTCTTGTTACATGCTTTTAGCAAGTGCCTCAGCTAATATAGCTTTATAATCTTTGTCTGCTTCTTTAAATTCATAACCGCAATCCATGCGATTTTCATCGAATAACTATTGGGATTTCCTGGCCGTCATTTCGGGTATTTTATTCACCTTGGCATTCGCTCCTTTTGATTATGCCTATCTGGCGCCCGTAGCACTGATTATCCTGTTTGCTTCCTGGCAAAATATCACACCCGGACGTGCGATGGTGAGAGGGTATTTATTTGGTTTAGGATCATTTGGCTTGGGCGTATCCTGGGTCTATATCAGCATTCATGATTTTGGCAAGGCCAATTTGCTAAGTTCAGGCCTGCTAACCGGTTTATTTGTTGGTTTTTGGGCCTTGTTTCCGGCGCTGGCAGGTTATCTTTCCGTAAAGGTACTGCCAATAAACAGAGGGCTTATCTCAATAACGGTCGTGCCCGTTATCTGGCTATTGATCGAATATTTTCGTGGCTATCTGGTGCTTAACGGTTTTCCCTGGCTGCAAATCGCCTACTCGCAACTGGAAACGCCTTTGTCGGGCTATATCCCTGTAGTTGGCCTTTATGGCACAGGTTTTTTAGCGGCTTTGACCGCCTCTGTTAGCCTGTTTATTTTCCAAACGAGGAAACACTGGCTTTTATCAACAACTGTCCTTGTTATTATATGGACTACAGGCGGTGTCTTGCAGGCAATAAAATGGACAGAGGCGATGGGCGAACCCATCCGCGTCACATTGATTCAAGGCAATATTACGCAGGATCAAAAGTGGCTGCCGGAAAACAGACTCAATACCTTGCTGCACTATAAAAAGATGACCGAACAGCATTGGGATTCTGCTGTCATTGTCTGGCCTGAAACCTCAATTCCGGCTTATTTATCCCAAGTAAACGAGTGGTTTTTATTGCCCTTAAGTAAAGCCGCCCGGCAACATAATACGGATTTAATTGTCAGCCTTCCGGCACATGGAAACTCGGAGGATGAAAAATACAATGCCGTCATGACGCTGGGCAAGGAAACAAATATCTATCGAAAAAAGCATTTATTGCCTTTCGGCGAATATATGCCCTGGCAACCTTTGTCCGGTTTTATATTAAACAGCTTAGGCATAAAATTGGGCAATTTTAAGTCTGGCGCTATCGATCAACCGTTGTTGAAAGCGGGAGGTTATCCTTTTATAACATCCATTTGTTATGAAGATGCCTTTGGTAATGAAGGCATTAGAGGTTTGCCGGATGCCGCCTACCTGGTTAATGTCACGAATGATGGCTGGTTCGGAGATTCAATAGAGCCCTATCAGCATCTGCAAATTGCCAGAATGCGGGCCATCGAAACAGGACGGTTTTTATTGCGAGCCACCAATACCGGAGCAACCGCTATTGTTGCACCTGATGGAAAAATTATCAGCCAGGCGCCATTATTTAAAGCCACAACGTTGACCGGAACGATAACGCCTATGGGTGGAATGACGCCTTATGCACGATTGGATGATACGCCGATTATTTATAGTATGCTGATATTGCTTTTTGTTATGGTTGTTTTTGTTAGAAGGCTAAAGGCTAAAGGCTAAAGGCTAAAGGCTAAAAACAACCTGCACCTTTCACCTTTTGCCTTGTCCATTTATTTCATGCCGCCGGAAAACAAGCGGTATGCCGGATTTTCTGTTTCTTCCTGGTAGACGAAATCCAGTTCATCAAGGCATTGTTGAAACGCCTGTTGTTCTGCTTTGGCCATTTGCAAACCCATCAACACTTTGCCAAATGCGGCTCCGTGATTGCGATAATGGAATAAGCTGATATTCCAGCGTCCGCCAAGGTGGGATAAAAAATTTAATAATGCGTCCGGCCGTTCTGTAAATTGAACGCTATAGACACACTCGCTGATTTCACAGGGCGCGTGTCCGCCCACCATATAACGGATATGCTCTTTTGCCAGTTCATTGGCGGTCATATCGGTCACCTGAAAACCTTGTTGCTGTAACTGCCGGATAATTGCCGCCCGGTCTGATTCGAGTCCATTGCTGGAGATGCCCACAAAAACCTGTGCAAGTTCTGCGTCAAAATAGCGGTAATTGAATTCGGTAATACTGCGCCCGCCCAATAACTTACAAAATGCTAAAAAACTGCCCGGCACCTCAGGAATGCTGACCGCCAGTAAAATCTCGCGGTGTTCGCCCACTTGGGCCCGCTCGGCTACATAGCGCAAGCGATCGAAATTGATATTGGCGCCGCTGTCTATCGCAATCAGGTTTTGTCCGGTTATCTGTTCACGCTCTACATATTTCTTTAATCCGGCAATCGCCAAGGCACCAGCCGGCTCGGCTATCGAACGGGTATCTTCAAAAATATCCTTGATTGCTGCACAGATTTCATCGGTATTGACGGTAATAACTTCATCAACATGGCTTTGTGCGATGCGAAAAGGTTCTGCGCCGACTTGTTTAACGGCAACGCCATCGGCAAATAAACCGACTTGTTCAATGATGACGCGGCTATGGGCTTTCAAGGCGCGGTTAAGGCAATCGGCATCATCCGGCTCTACGCCAATAATTTTTATATCAGGGCGCACAAATTTTACATAGACGGCAATACCGGCAATTAACCCGCCACCGCCAACCGGTACAAAAATAGCGTTTAAATCACCGGGATGCTGTCTGAGAATTTCCAGCGCGATAGTACCTTGTCCGGCGATGATATCGGGATCATCATAAGGATGAATAAACACCCTGCCGTTTTGAGCCGCCAATTCTATGGCATGGCTATAAGTCTCGCTGTAGGAATCACCAAATAAAATAATATCGGCACCCATTGCTTTAACGGATTTGATCTTGATTTCCGGCGTTGTCGTCGGCATTATAATCAGCGCTTTAATATCCAGCCTTTTTGCTGCCAAAGCCACGCCCTGGGCATGATTGCCGGCGGAAGCGGCAATCACACCTTTTACTCTGGACGGCTCATCCAGCATCGATATTTTGTTATAAGCGCCGCGTAATTTAAACGAAAACACCGATTGCAAATCTTCCCGTTTTAAAAAAACGCGATTTGCCAGACGTTCTGACAGGGAGGAAGCGAAATCCAGCGGTGTCTCTATCGCAACATCGTAAACTTTGGCGCGTAAAATTTTTTCTATGTAGTTTTGGGGCATTTTTTTAAAAAACGGCTGAAGAATGTCTGATTCTGCGGTATTATCTCACACCATTTACATTATTACGGTAGCTCACGATGACACAAGATGAATTAAAACAAAAAGTTGCTCAAGCCGCTTTACATTATATAAAAGATGTTGCCATTGTCGGCGTAGGCACGGGCTCCACGGTGAAACATTTCATCGATTTTTTAGCCGATTTTAAAGCTGATATAGAGGGTGCAGTCTCAAGTTCTGAAATGAGCACCGCGCATTTAAAAAAAGTCGGCATTCCTGTGCTCGACTTGAACGCAGTCGGCACGCTGGATGTATATATCGATGGTGCAGACGAAGTAAGTCCTCATAAGCATTTGATTAAAGGCGGCGGCGGCGCTTTAACCCGAGAAAAAATAATTGCCGCAGCCAGCAAGAAGTTTGTTTGTATTGTCGATGAAACTAAATGCGTTGATGTCTTGGGTGCATTTCCTCTGCCGGTTGAAGTGATTCCGATGGCGAGAAGTTATGTTGCCAGAGAGCTTGTTAAATTGGGCGGACAGCCGGTTTGGCGGGAAAATTTTATTACCGATAACCACAACGTGATTCTTGATGTTCACAACTTGAATATTATGGAACCGGTCAAGCTGGAACAAATCATCAATAATATTACCGGCGTGGTCACCGTTGGTATTTTTGCGATGCGCCCTGCGGATGTCGTGCTAGTCGGCAAAGGCACCGAGGTCATTACCAAGTAATCTGTGTTGATGCAGGGGTGACTGGCCAGTCACCCCTACCCGTCATGACATTATAAGTATTCATTTTTCAACTGAATATAGTGCTGAGCGGAATATTCCAGAAATTCTTTTTCAGCTGCTGACAACGGTCTTGCCTGTTTGGCAGGTGAGCCAACATATAAGTAACCGCTTTCCAGCTTTTTTCCCGGCGTAACCAGCGCGCCGGCGCCTAACATCACATAATCCTCAAGAACGGCATCATCCATAATGATTGCGCCTATGCCGATTAAACAATAATCACCTATTGTACAGGCGTGTACAACTGCTCTATGGCCTATAGTCACGCCTTTGCCTATGGTTAAAGGATGGCCTTCAGGTGAAAACTTACCCGCATGAGACACATGCAGGACAGAACCATCCTGAACATTGGTGCCATTACCAATTTTTATGCTTTCAACATCACCTCTGACCACTGTTGCAGGCCATATTGATACATCATCGCCAAGGCTTACATCTCCGATGACTACAGCGCTGTCATCAATATAAACCGAACTGCCGATTTTGGGATGTTTGTTATTAAATGTTCTAATGGACACGATAGTCCTCCTGATGGTTACACTTACTGAAAAGGAAACGGAATATTGACATAGAATCAACTATGAGCGGTAGTTAAAACATAATCGTAGGAAGCAATCTGGAAAAACAGCTACAAACGGGTTAACAGCAAATCAAGGCACTGGAATTCGTCTGCTACACTTTTTATACATTAGACTCCATTGCATCAAACTCCTGTTCTCTGTATCCTGCACCCCATGCAAATAAATCTCATCTCCATAGGAAACCGTATGCCCGCCTGGGTGCAGCAGGGCTATGATGAATATGCCAAACGCCTGCCGCGTGAATGCGAGCTGGCGCTTAAAGAAATTGCGCCGGGTAAACGCAGTAAAAACAGCGATATTGCACGTATTGTCAAGGACGAAGGCGAACGCATAATAGCGGCTATTACACAGAGCGCACATATTGTGACTCTGGATATATCCGGCAAACTGTGGACTACGCCTGAACTGGCACAGGCGATGCAGCGCTGGCTCGAAGGCGGCCAACCTGTTGCCTTGCTGGTGGGTGGTCCGGAAGGTTTGTCGAGTTCTGTCAAACAACTGGCGCGAGAATCTTGGAGTTTGTCCAAACTCACGTTTCCACATCCGATGGTGCGTATTATTGTTGCCGAACAACTATACCGTGCCTGGAGTATTCTTCATAACCACCCCTATCATCGCTAATGCCCGTACAGATTATTCTTGCCTCAGCTTCGCCACGCCGAAAGGAACTGCTAGACCAAATCAAGGTCTTTTATAAAGTTTATCCGGTTGTTCTTGATGAAACGCCCTTGCCTTATGAAACACCTCGGAATTACGTCCAGCGCCTGGCTGCCGAAAAATCGGCGGCATGTGTGGCGCAACTCGCTACTGACATACCTGTTTTAGCCGCCGATACGGCAGTTATTTTGGGCGATGTGATTATGGGCAAACCAAAAAGCGAAGCTGACGCGCTGGCTATGCTGACACAGTTGTCAGGAAAAACCCATCAGGTTTATAGTGCGATCTCACTCAGAGGGCGTCAGCACGATCAGGCAGTCAGTATTACCGACGTGACTTTCAGGCGCCTGACAAAACAGGAAATACTGGATTATTTGCATAGCGGCGAACCGCTTGATAAAGCGGGTAGCTATGCCATTCAAGGCTTGGGCAGCATGTTTGTGGAATCGATAAAAGGCAGTTTTTCTGGTGTAGTCGGTTTGCCATTGTTTGAGACTGCGCAACTTTTATCTAAACAAGGAATAGAACTTTTCAAATGAGTGAAGAAATTTTAATTAATGTGACGCCGCCGGAAACACGGGTTGCAGTTATTGAAAATGGTGTGCTGCA
The DNA here is from genome assembly GCA_028714175.1 of Methylococcales bacterium. Lineage (GTDB taxonomy): Bacteria > Pseudomonadota > Gammaproteobacteria > Methylococcales > Methylomonadaceae > JAGXGJ01. The sequence continues at coordinate 15,265 of JAQTMV010000029.1, read as the reverse complement.
GGAACTTATCATTGAACGCAGCCGCGAGCGAGGCTTGGTGGGTAATATCTATAAAGGTGAAGTGTGCCGGGTGTTGCCGGGTATGCAGGCGGCTTTTGTTGATATTGGTCTGCCCAAGGCGGCTTTTATTCATCTTTCTGATTTGTGTGCGAAAGATCTGGAAAAAAAAGGCTCGGAAGTCATTGAACATTATCTGCGTGAAGGCCAGCATATTGTCGTGCAAGTGGTCAAAGACCCGCTGGGAAGCAAAGGCGCACGCTTGACTACCGAAATATCCATTCCATCGCGTTATCAGGTGTATATGCCCTACTCGAACAATTCGGGTGTATCTCAACGCATTGAATGCGAAGCCGAACGCGTTCGCTTAAGGGCCTTTCTTGATGCATTCAGAGAGGCGAATAATTGTGGCGGTTTTATCGCAAGAACGGCAGCTGAATGTGTCGAAGAATCCATCCTGATTGCCGATATGACGTTTTTGCTGAAATTGTGGGAGTCGATAGAAGCGAAAATTTCAAGCGCCGCACCTAAGCAGTTTATTCATAAGGATTTACCGTTAAGCATCAGAACCATAAGGGATTTATATAAAGAAGGCATCGACAGAGTTCGTGTGGACTCTAAGGAAACCTATCATCGATTACTTGAATTTGCCGAGGTTTTTGTGCCGGAAATAGTGCCGGTTATCGAACATTACACCGGAGAATGTCCGGTATTTGATATTTACAGTGTCGAAGATGAAATTAAAAAAGCCCTGGACCGTAAAGTCAAATTGAAATCCGGCGGCTATCTTATATTCGATCAGACTGAAGCGATGACGACGGTTGACGTGAATACCGGCGGTTATGTCGGAGGACGCAATCTGGAAGAGACTATATTCAAAACCAATCTTGAGGCAGCTCAAACCATTGCCCGTCAGCTTAGACTTCGAAATCTGGGTGGTATCATTATTATTGATTTTATCGATATGAAAAGTGAAGAACATAAAAAGCAGGTTTTGCAGGCACTGGAACGCAATTTGGAAAAAGATCGCGCGAAAACCAAAATTACTGAAGTTTCGGTGCTGGGTCTCGTGGAAATGACCCGGAAAAGAACCCGTGAAAGTCTGCAACATATACTTTGTGAGCCGTGCAGCGCCTGTGGCGGCCGCGGTGTTTTAAAAACAGCAGAATCCATGTGTCTGGAAATTTTTCGGGAGATAATTCGCGAAGTGAGACTGTACAAGGTTAAGACGCTATTGGTTCTGGCCTCCAATGAAGTGGTGGAAATGCTGCTTGACGAGGAAGCCGATATGCTGGCTGAATTGGAGATATTTCTGGGGGTGCAGATCAAATTCAGAGCCGAGGCGGAATATAATCAGGAACAGTATGATGTGGTACTACTTTAAGGTGCAAGGCGAAAGGCACAAGGCAAAAAATGCCATCTTTTTGCCTTTTGCCTTGTACCTTTAACCTTGCGCCTTTTACCTTGTACCTTTAACCTGTTCTCATGATCCATCACATTAAGCGCGCAACGCGACATCTTATTTTCTGGTCCCTGATTGTGTCAGCAGTCAGCTTGACCGTAGTACGCTTATTGTTGCTGGGGATAGATAGTTATAAGGCTGATTTGTCGATTCGTGTCAGCGAGCTTGTGGGTGCGCCGGTAACAATAGGCCGTTTGCGGGCGAATATGCGTGGCTATAATCCGGAACTTGTTTTAAAGAACATCGAGATATTATCTGTTGTTGCGAACGCAAAACCCGCGATCCAGCTTAAAGAAATACGCATGGGTATTAATTTGCTCGACATGCTGGTCAGCAGGGACCGGTTAGCATCGGCATGGGTTACGCTGGTCGGAGCAAAGCTGTCCGTGAAACGCAAAGAAGATGGAAGTTTTGCCATTATTGGCTTGAAAGCCAGCGATGAACAGCCGCTGTGGTTGTTACAGGGCAGAAAATACGAAGTCTTACAAAGTGAAGTGACCTGGCAGGATGAAAAGAAAAAGAGCCGGCCGCTGAAGTTTGAATCGGTGGATTTGGCGATTATAAATAACGGTCAGCAACATCGATTGAATGTACTCATGAAGTTGCCGAAAAAATTTGGCAATACCTTGACTGTATCCATGAATCTTAGCGGCAATGTGTTTAAACCTTCAGCAGTTGATGGTTCTATTTTTATTGATGGAAAAAATCTGAATCTGGCCGAATGGGTGACCATTGATTTGCCGGCTTCTATAAGCATTCATTCCGGTGTCGGTGATGTCAGGATTTGGACGGGGTTAAAACAGTCGAAACCGGTTTCGATTACCGGTGAGGTGCAACTTCATAAGTTGCAACTTAGCCGTCAGGATAAAGGTGCATTTCCAGTCAAGCAGCTGGACACACAGTTTGTCTGGACAATGAATGATAGTCAGTGGCAATTGTATGTACCCCGGTTTTTACTGGAAACTGCGGATAAAAAATGGCCGGACGCCGTTTTTAACCTTGCCGTTAATCGCAATAATTTGTTGCATAACTTTGGACTGTTTGTCGAGCAAGCGGATGTACAGGAAGCCTCCAGGCTATTACAGTTTTTTGCCCCATTGCCAGAGGAGCAAGTTAAATTATTGGCTCAAGCACACCCGGGCGGATCGCTGGAACAGTTGTCTTTGTTCGCCGATCCGGATCAAAATTGCTTTGCTGTAAATGGGAAATTCATCAATATCAGCGTGGCTCCGATAAATGCAATACCCGGTATCGAAAATTTAACCGGCCAACTAAAAGGCAGCGATCAACAGGGCGTTATTCGCCTGGCAACTCAAGACGCACGAATGACATCCAAAGGGTTGTTTCGCGACGCGCTGATAATCAAGAAACTCAACGGCATGGTAGCCTGGCGGCAAACGCAGGATGGCTGGACGTTATCCAGTTCCATTATTGAGCTGGATTCGCCTGATATTCAAACTAAAAACAGACTGCTGTTAAATATTCCAAAAACGGATGAACCAGTTTTTATGGATCTGCAAACCGCATTTGCCGGCGATGACATCAGCAAAGCCAGGCATTATTTACCGGCCGGTATTATGGGTAAGGCGGTTGTTGATTGGCTGGATCATGCCTTCATCAGAGGACGAGTTCCCAAGGGCGGAATGTTGTTCTACGGAAATTTAAGCGATTTCCCGTTTGCAGGCGGACAAGGCGTTTTTGAAACGCTGTTTGACGTAGATCAACTGGAACTGTCTTATCATCCTGAATGGCCTCATTTAACCGATCTTGGTGGAGAGGTTTTATTTTTACAGAATGGGTTGCAGATTGATTTAGATAAAGGCGAAAGCCACAAGGTAAAAATCAATCAGGCCAAAGTCACTATACCCGCGTTGGGAGATAGTACACATTTACTGGTTCAGGGCAAGCTTGAATCGGACATACTGCAAGGACTGGAGTTTTTGCAGAAAACTCCCCTTCATGCTTCTGTAGATACCTTGTTAGGCGCTATAGAACCGCAAGGAGCCACTTCAGTGTCACTGGATTTAAAGATCCCGTTAGCTGACAACGCTACCGCTAAAGTCAATGGCACGGCGCAGTTGAACAAGGCCAGGCTAACATTGAAATCACCGGCTCTGTTGGTGACTAAAATTGACGGCCAGTTAAAATTTAATGAGCTGGGTGTGTACAGTGACGCTATTAATGCGTCAGCTTTAGGTCAGCCTATCCGGATAAATATCAAAAGCTCTGATAGTCAGACCACTGTCAACGTGGCAGGCCGCGCAAGTGTCAGCGATTTACAAAAACAGTTTAAAATACCTGAATGGCAGATCGCCGAAGGAGCCGCCGATTTTCAGCTAAAGTTGCAACTTCCCTATAACGACAATTCACCTGAACTGTCAGTGCAGTCGAATCTGGCGGGCGTAGCGTTAAATTTACCTGGCGCATTGGCCAAAACCCGGGAGCAGCAACGGCCATTATCCTTAACGTTTAATTTAACGGACAAGGCATCATTGCCGATTAGCTTAAATTACGATAATCAATTGAAAGCAGCGATCAAGTTAAATATAAATCAACAGCATATTGAGTCAGGGCACATTTTGGTAGGTGCAGGCAATGTCTCTCAGCCAGAGGAAGCCGGAATAAAGCTTGAAATCAATCGTGACCGCCTGGATCTGCAAGAGTGGTTAGGCTTAGCCTCATCACTCGCTCAAGATAAGAATAGTAAAACAAAAACAGACGCGGTAGATAATCTCAGGGAAATAAAGATCCACAGTGGGCACGGGCTATGGAAAAAGGCTGACCTGGGTTTTGTTGATCTGATATTAAAACCTGAAGGCAATTATTGGGCCGGCACTATCAGTAGCGCCCTTGCGAAGGGCAGGCTCAAGATCCCTGTTGATTTTAGAGGCTACGACAGCATCAATCTGGCTATGGATATGCTGAATTTTTCGCTGTTAAAACGCGTAGCCTGGAATGACACAAAGAATCCCGCTAATAATATCCATAACAGTGTAAATGACAGCGCTGGTGAACCTGCCCCAAGTTACGTCGTGCCGCAAGCAATGCCCTTGTTGACAATCACTGGTGATAAAACGTTATGGGAGTCGGTTGATCTTGGAAAGATTAGCCTGGAAACTGAACGAATACCCAATGGCATTGCTTTTAAACGCATGGTATTGGCAGGAGACGATCAAACACTCACGTTATCAGGCCACTGGAAAGTCGACGGTCAAAAATCTGAAACGCATATGCAAGGTAATCTGATAATGCCGCGAGCCGGGCGGTTCCTTTCCAAGTTGGGAATTACCAAGGATTTCGCAGATACCAGCGCCATGATTGATTTTACCGGTGGGTGGAATGCGGCGCCCTATCAGGTTTCACTGGCAGATATGCGAGGCAAGATAGACGTAGAATTCAAGAGCGGTCGTATTCTGAGTATAGAACCCGGTTTTGGCCGTATACTGGGTATATTGGCAATGGCGCAGTGGATAAATCGTTTTCAGCTTGATTTTAGTGATGTGTTTGAAGAGGGGCTGACATTTATCAGTATAAAAGGGCATTTTGATTTATTAAATGGCAAGGCAACTACTAATAACCTTGTGGTTGATGCAGTTCCCGCCAAAATCAGTCTCACCGGGAATACCGATTTGATCAATCAAACAGTTGACTACGTTGTCAGCGTAGTACCAAAAAGTGCTGATGCCTTGCCTATTGCTGGTACAATTATGGGTAAAGTTGCCGATTTAATTGGCCGGTCTTTGACAGGCAAAGATCAACAGGGTTTTTTCTTTGGTTCGCAGTATCTGGTTAAGGGAGTGTGGAGGGATGCACAGATTATTCCGCTACATAAAAACGATGGGTTGTTGCAAAAAACCTGGAATGTTCTAACTGACTTTTCATGGCTAGAGCAACGTAAAAAGCAATAAAGGGAGACAACATGAGTAAATGCGCAGCCATACAAATGGCATCAGGTCCGATTATCAGTTCCAACTTGCTGGAAGCCGAGAAGCTTATCGCGGAAGCTGCCAAAGCAGGAGCAAAACTGGTAGCGCTACCGGAAAATTTTGCTTTAATGGGCGATAATGAATCAGACAAACTAAAAGCAAAAGAAGCCGATGGCTCAGGGCCAATTCAACATTTTTTGGCTTCAGTCGCTCAAAAGTATGCTCTTTGGGTAGTCGGAGGCACCATCCCTATGGTTGCCGATGACAGCAACAAAGCCCGGGCGGCTTGTCTGATTTACAATGATAAAGGCGAGCGAGTCGGACGTTACGATAAAATACATTTATTTGATGTAAATGTACCGGGTACTAATGAAGTTTACCGTGAATCGGACTCTATTGAGCCGGGTACTGAAACGCAGGTCTTCGATACGCCATTAGGCAGGCTGGGCATCGCTGTTTGTTACGATCTCAGGTTTCCCGAGTTCTTTCGTAAATTGAGCAGGAAGGGTGCGGAAATACTGGTGGTTCCTTCGGCATTCACCGCCGAAACAGGCGCTGCACACTGGGAATTATTACTGCGCGCGCGTGCCGTGGAAAACCTGTGCTATGTAATTGCGCCGGATCAGGGCGGTTTTCATCTTAATGGCCGTAAAACCTTTGGCCACAGCATGATTATTGACCCCTGGGGCGTGGTGCTGGATTGCTATAAAACGGGCAGCGGTTTTGTCATGGCTGAAATTGATCGCGAACGGCTGGAAAAAGTGCGTGGCGCATTTCCGGTACTGAGCCATCGGCGTTTTTTTTGAAATTATCATGAGAGTCTTCGCGAAAAATTTATTTTTATCAGTGGCGCTGGTCTCCTGCGGAACCTCGGAAGACAGCCGTTATCGCGATATTTCCATGCTGGAACGTCCGCCTGCTCTTGCTGTCAATAAAGAAAAAGGCGATCTTCATATAACTGACAACAGTACGATTTCAAAAAAACGGGAAAAGCCGGGTTTGGGATCAAATGTTTATATGACTACAACGACACCGCCACAGCTTGCAATCAAACAGCCTTTTGATGATGCCTGGAATACGCTGGGTCTTGCATTAAAGCAAAGCGAAATCGAAATAACGGACCGTGAGCATGACAAGGGGCTTTATTATGTAACTTACGATCCGGATACTTCCTTTTTTAGCAGAAAACATAACAAGGCAATTTATGTGCTAACGGTAGAAAAAGACGGCGCAGAAACAAAAATAACGGCGGCTCTTGGCAGCACTAGTGAACAAAGCAGCGCCGGTAGCCGCGATAAACATCGCGACTTTGTTAAAGATAACAGCGCTACCCAGCCCGCCGATGGCGCAGATAAACTATTGAAGTCGTTGTATGAAATTATACGCGATGATTTGAAAGAAGAATAATTATGGAACTATTAAACCTTGCAAGACAAGCTATCCTGATGCCCGCCGGCATACAGGATGGCGATATTGAAAAAATCATGAACCGGCTGCTCAGCTCTTCAGTTGATGCCGCTGATATTTATTTTCAGTCCAGTCATGCCGAATCCTGGGTAATGGAAGGCGGCATTATTAAAGAAGGCAGCCATAATATCGAACAGGGCGCCGGCGTGCGTGCCGTATCGGGCGAAAAAACCGGCTTTGCCTATAGCGACCGGATTGAACTGCCGATATTACTGGAAGCGGCCAATAATGTTAAAGCCATTGTCCGGCAAGGACAAAACGCTCAGGTTGGACTGGTGAAAGCTGCAAACTGGCCGCTGTATTATCCCGTTACCAATCCGTTAAAATCGTTGACCGATCAGCAGAAAATTGATTTGTTACGCCAGGTTGAAAGCGAAACACGTAAACTTGACCAGCGCATTGAAGAAGTGATTGTTAGCCTGATTGGTGCGCATGAAAGCATTCTGGTGGCCAATCAGGACGGCTCGCTAGCGGCTGATGTCCGCCCTTTGGTGCGAATGAATGTAACCGTCATCGTCGAGGAAAATGGCCGCCGCGAACAGGGCAGCATGGGCGGTGGCGGACGCAGTGATTACAGTTATTTTAGCAACCGGGATCAGGCGCTGGAATACGGCAAAGAAGCAGTAAGGCAGGCGCTGGTTAATCTGGAGGCCGAAGATGCCCCGGCAGGCAATATGACTGTGGTGCTGGGGCCGGGCTGGCCGGGTATTTTACTGCATGAAGCGATCGGCCACGGTCTGGAAGGCGATTTTAACCGCAAGGGCACATCCGCGTTCAGCGGCCGCGTCGGTGAGCGGGTTGCCTCCGGTTTATGCACGGTCGTCGATGACGGCACGTTGCCAGGGCGGCGCGGTTCGTTGAGTATTGACGATGAAGGCACGCCGACAGAAAAAACCATATTGATTGAAAACGGCATTCTTAAAGGCTACATGCAGGACAAACTCAATGCACGGTTAATGGGCGTTAAACCTACCGGCAACGGCAGGCGCGAATCCTATGCAAATTTGCCGATGCCGCGGATGACCAATACCTATATGTTGGCAGGCGCCCATAATCCCGAAGAAATCATAAAATCGGTAAAGAAAGGCCTGTATGCCAAGAACTTTGCCGGAGGACAGGTTGATATTACCTCGGGTAAATTTGTCTTTTCAGCCAGCGAAGCCTATCTGATAGAAAACGGCAATATAACCCGTGCCGTTAAAGGTGCAACCTTGATAGGCAACGGCCCCGATGTTTTAACCAAAGTGTCGATGGTCGGCACTGATCTGGAACTGGACAGCGGCGTCGGCACGTGCGGCAAGGACGGGCAGAGCGTGCCGGTCGGCGTCGGCCAGCCTACGTTGAAAATAGATGGCTTGACGGTTGGCGGGACGAGTGTTTAAAAGTTATGAAGCTTAAATATTTTGAAGATACCGATACGATATTGCTGGAGTTTGCTGAACAACCGGTTTTCGAGACTAAAGAAATCAATGAAAATATTTATCTGAACTTGGATGCAAATGGTAATTTGATTGGAATGACAATTGAACATGCATTGTCGCAAGCAAATATTAATGAAGCAGGGCTATAGAAATGTTGGCTTGCCTAATAGCGGCATTCGAAGTTTCCCAATGGACACCCTTTGAGCAAGGAAATTAATGAATGTCTGATTTATGCCCTGTATGCAAAACTGAACTCAAGAAAGCACCTTTTGAACGGGGGGACGCAATGGCTTTTTTGTGTTATCGATGTGGGGATTTTGTTCTTTCAAGCTCCCTTGTTGCTGCTCTCCCTTCAATCCTTCAAGAAAATAAAAATGCGGATGTAAAAATAAGCCACGCACTTCGGACAATGCAGCGGATAAACAAAAACGTTGAATTATCGGAAAGTATCATTAAGACAATCTTAGAAAAACCACTACCGCGTCCGCAAGAACAAGCTGATTTACTGATACGTTGGCTTGCTGAACATTCTGATAATCCGGGGGATAAGGTAAAGTTTCAGCCAATAGACCATCACCTTTCAATAATAGGGGCTAAAACTGTTGAGGGTGTTCGTCTTGTTCTTTCTCATTTAAATGAAAAAGGCTTGGTAATTGGAAAAGGCTTGGTGAATGGGCCAGTAACCACTATATCAGAAGTCAACAATAGTTTTGGTCAATTAGCACTCACATTTGACGGTTGGAACCATTACGAAACACTACTCAAAGGCAGCGCTACTTACCGTAAGGCGTTTATGGCGATGCAGTTTGGCGAACCCGACCTTAATGCCGTACTTGAAAACGTATTCAAGCCAAGCGTAAAAAAGGCGGGATTTGACTTATTTAAACTTGATGATGAACCACAACCAGCCGGACTCATCGATGACCGATTAAGAGTGGAAATCCAATCATCAGACTTTCTGATTGCCGATTTGACGCATGCAAATAACGGCGCTTATTGGGAGGCTGGGTATGCCGAGGGGTTGGGTAAGCCTGTCATTTATACCTGTGAAAAAGAAAAATTTAACTCGCCGCAGAAACCCCACTTCGATACTAATCACCACTTAACAGTTTTATGGGATAAAACCGCACCTGAACAGGCCGGGGATTTTTTGAAGGCAACTATACGCGCGACGCTACCGCAGTTGGCAAAACTAGAAGATTGAACAGTTTGTTAGTAACGTAGCGTAAACCAATTAATGAAACCACATGTGTTGGGTTACGCTACGCTGATCCGACCTACACAGAATTAGAGAACACAGTGCAAAATCAGGAAGAAACTAACCGTTTAAAAAATACCGTTCAAGACTTGTTGGACGAGGCAAAAAGACAGGGGGCCAGTGCGGCCGAAGCCGGGTTGAGTCAGGAAAATGGCTTATCTGTAACAGCGCGTCTGGGCGATGTTGAAACGATAGAACATCATTGCGACCAGGGCTTGGGGATAACGGTCTATTTTGGTCAGCGTAAAGGTTCTGCCAGTACCACGGATTTTTCCTCTGAATCCATTAAGGAAACAGTTGGCGCGGCTTGTAGTATTGCCCGCTATACCAGCGAAGACAGCTTTGCCGGGTTGCCTGAAAAAGAACTGCTGGCAACCGAATTCCCCGATCTAGAGCTTAATCACCCCTGGACTATCAGCACTGATGAGGCGATTACTCTTGCCATTGAATGCGAAGATGCTGCACGCTCTTATCATGCCGAAATCAGCAATTCCGAAGGCGCTACGGTAAATACTCATCAAGGTATTCGGGTTATGGGCAATACTCTGGGGTTTCTTCATGGCTATGCGTCAACACGTCACTCCTTAAGCTGTTCAGTATTGGCGCAGCGTGGCGATAGTATGCAGCGCGATTACTGGTACACAGTGGCAAGAAATAGCGACGCGCTGGAACCTGCTGTCGAAGTGGGCATAAAAGCTGCGGAACGAGCCCTTCGGCGTTTGGATGCGCGCAGTTTAAGTACAAGACAATGCCCCGTGCTGTATAGCGCAGAAACGGCGTCAGGTTTGCTGGGTTCGTTGATAGGCGCCATCAGCGGCGGCAATCTGTATCGCAAGTCATCTTTTTTACTGGGCGCCCTGGACAGCCAAATTTTCCCCGGATTTATTCATATCCACGAGCAGCCTTATTTAAGAGGCGCTTTAGGCAGCGCTGCTTATGACGGCGAAGGCGTAGCCACTAAAACACGCGATATTGTCAGCGACGGCATCCTGCGCAGTTATGTGTTAAGCACTTATTCTGCACGTAAACTGGGTCTGCACAGCACAGGTAATGCAGGTGGAGTGCATAATTTAACGATAACGCCAGGTGCATTTGATTATCAGGACATGCTGAAGCAACTCAATACCGGTTTGCTGGTTACCGAGTTAATGGGGCATGGCGTCAATATGGTGACTGGCGATTATTCCCGCGGCGCGGCAGGATTCTGGGTGGAAAATGGCGAAATACAATATCCGGTTGAAGAAATCACGATAGCCGGTAATTTGAAAGATATGTTTAAAAACATTATTGCCGTCGGTAATGATGTTGATTATCGGGGTAATATACGCACGGGTTCCATACTGGTTGAGCGGATGTCGATTGCCGGGGAATAAATCAAAGTATTGAAAGGGCGACTTGCCGCAAGCCCTTTTTGTGTGTGTTGGTATTTTAAGATAAATATGCGCACTTCTGCTGTCGGCCAAAACCCGCCATTGAAAATTGATGAATAACTATGATCTGTTGTTCTCCGGAAACTGTTTTTTATGCGAATTTGCATGTTATCCAGTTTAGAAAAGCTATTCTTGTCAGATAAGTTTGAAGAGAGTATAAAATAGTTGTGCTTAGATAATAACTTGTTAGGCCGCGTGGAAGAAAAAGCCGGAGCGAGTGCACGAAATCGCTAATTGAGCAGAGGGCATAATCATGAATCCAACGAGTACCGTTGACCTGGAGTTCAATCCTGAACGCGATGATCTGGGCAAGGACAAAGAACTTAGCAATGGACTGTCCGTTGCCCTGCAGATTGGGGACACCCTCTGGGTTGCCAACGACGAATCGATCAGCCTGGAACGGCTCTCCCTCATCGAGGGAGGTAACACCGGCAACTACAAATATGGCCGCCATCACAAGCAATTCTCTCTCGATAATTACATTCAGCTGCCAGTAGCGCCTCCCAATGATCCCGCGGATCTGGAGGAGGTGGACGTGGAAGGGCTGGACTACGAAGACGGCTACCTCTGGTTGGTGGGGTCACACAGTCTGAAGCGCAAAAAGCCGACGCTGAAGGATGGGACCAAGGAGGCCCAGAAGCAATTGGCTAAGGTCAGCACGGACGGCAACCGTTACCTGCTGGCCCGCATCCCCATTGTTGAAGGCGACGGGACGTACACCTTGACGAAAGAAATTACGCAGAAGAAAAAAAAGCACACCGCCGCCCAACTGCGTGGTAACGCCCATGGTAACGACTTGACTGAGGCATTGAGAGGGGACAAACATCTGGGATCGTTCCTCGCGATCCCAGGCAAGGACAATGGGTTTGATATTGAGGGGTTGGCCGTGGCAGGCAAGCGCCTCTTCCTTGGGCTGCGCGGGCCGGTCCTGCGTGGATGGGCGGTGATCCTGGAAGTGGAACTAAAGGAGGACAACAAGAAGCCATCTATGCTGAGGATGAAGCCAATTGGACCGAAACAGCGCCTTTACCGAAAACATTTCCTCCAGCTAGGCGGTCTCGGTATCCGCGACGTTTGCGCGCAGGGCACAGATCTGTTGATCCTGGGAGGTCCGACCATGGATCTGGACGGCCCAGTCACCATCTTTTGTTGGCCGGGTGGTGCAGAGCCAAAAGGCGAGAGTGTGGTTCCGGCAGACGAGTTGGTGCGTGTTTTGGATGTGCCCTACGGCCAGGGTGTAGACCACGCCGAAGGCATGACGTTGTTCTCCCCGGATGGCGGCACAGCCGGCTCGCTCCTTGTTGTTTACGATTCCGCGTCCGAAAGCCGGCAATTGGGAGAGAGTACGGCGGTGGCAGACGTTTTCCTCCTGCCTGGAACTGCCAACCCAAGAAGAGCTTAGCCGTTGCGTCGAAAGAAAAGCATGGTGTCAGGTCCTGCAAACACGCATCTGGCCTAACATTGCGCTTTACCCGAGCGCGGTTATAAATCGGTTTTATTTTTTCAGCTTTCTGTGCCGCGCCCGGTTAACTTTACGTAAATTCTGTTTCGGAATGCACACATCTGAATGTCCGAAATGGGTCGCTATGTAAAGCTTTACATAGTGAAGAGGGTTTTTAGTCTGGCGGTCGCGGTGCACCGAGCAGGATCATTGCGGGGAACTCTCACCGCGACCGGTAGACTAAAAATCCTGTTGTACTGAACCGCCGCACTGGCCGTGCCGCTATGGGGATTGAATCAGAGCGGCATCATCGAAACGGGCTGCTGACAGAGGGAAAAGGCATACCGCCAAAGCCTGCGCACTAATTTCTGACAGGGTGTCCAGACGTCGAAGGCCCGCAATAAGTGATTTAATGGGTAAACTAGCCGCGACATGAGCGTCTTAGCGCAGACTTTGCCTGCTCTGGCCAAAGGAATCCTACCGTTCCGCTTGGCTATTCCGGAAACGTTCAGCAGCGTTTTTAGGTGGGTGTTCATGAGCACGCTCCCGGAGGCCCGCGCGGCAGGGTGCCCGGCAGGAAGGTTTCGATGCAAATCATGTGACCATGACCACACTTCGGACAATCACGCAGCGATTTACCGGTGAGTTGTTGGTAACGGTCGCGATAGTCCAACGCGGCATCGGGGAGTTTGACGGCGGGAGCGGGGGCGTCGAGTAACTGCCGGCAGCGAGCCAGCTTAACCGCGCGACAGCAATTGGCAAGCAAGCCGTAATGCCGGATCCGCTGAAAGCCGCTGGGCAGGACATGCAACAGGAAACGGCGAATAAACTCATCGACATCCAGGCGCATCACCTTCTGGCGTGAGTCGTGGCGGTAATCCTTCCAGTGAAAGCGGACCTTGCCATCGACGCAATCGATCAGACGATGGTTGGCAATGGCGGCCAAGATACTCAAGGACCTGCTGAGGGCCGCCAAACGGCGGCTTGGCGTAAACTACCCACTTGACCTTTCGTACTGGAGCCAGATACCGGGCAAAGGCATCGAGACTTTGCAGTGCTTCCAGGGCGTTAAAAAAGTGCAGATGCCCGGCGTCAAAGGCAGCCTGCAACTGCTCCAGAAACAACCGGCGAAACAGCCGCGACAGGACTCGCACGTGCAAAAAAAAGCCGGGACGACAGGCGACCCAGCGCTCGCCGTCGGCACTTAAGCCGCCACCCGGAACGACACAATGCAAATGCGGGTGATGATGCAAATTTTGCCCCCAGGTATGGAGTATGGCGATGAAGCCGATTTCGGCGCCCAAGTGCTTGGGAGTCGCTGCGATCGTGCGCAAGGTCTCGGCGGTAGCGTGAAACAAGATGTCGTAGACCACGGCCTTATTCTGGTACGCAATCGCGGCGATCGCCTCGGGCAGCGTAAAGACCACGTGGAAGTAGTCAACGGGAAGGAGGTCGGCCTGGCGATCTTCCAACCATTGCGCGCAGACCAGTGACTGGCATTTAGGACAATGCCGATTGCGGCAACTGTTGTAGGCAATGCGCTGATGGCCGCAGTTGTCGCATTGCTCAACATGGCCGCCGAGAGCGGCGGTACGGCAACGCTCAATCGCGCTCATGACGCAGCGCTGTCCACGACTGAGGGACTCAGCGTGTTGCTGACGATAAGCAGAACCGGCCTGGCGAAAGATGTCCGCCACCTCGAGCCCGGAGGCATGCATCACGCACCTCAGAAATGAGCGGGTGGCGCAGGAAATATTGCTGGAGCTTCAATCCGGGGTAAGCAGTCAAAGGGACTGGTGGTAGCGCACACGGTAGTGGTGGCGACCTTCAGGTAACGCGAGGTGGTAGCCAGACTGCGATGCCCCAACAGGAGTTGAATGGTGCGTATATCGGTGCCCGATTCCAGCAGGTGCGTGGCAAACGCGTGACGTAGCGAGTGCGGGGTAATGGGCTTGGTAATCCCCGAGGCGCGGTGGGCTTTCTGGCAGGCCAATTCGACGGCACTCCGGGTGATGGGTTGACCGCTCAGGTCGCCCGGGAATAACCACAGCGCCGGGCGCACGGCTTTCCAGTAGGCCCGCAACACCTCGAGCAAGCGCGGCGAAAGCATGACGTAGCGATCCTTGCGCCCTTTGCCTTGATCGACGCGCAGCGTCATGCGCTGGCTGTCGATGTCGGTTACCTTGAGATGGATGGCTTCGGAGATACGCAAACCGGCTGCGTAGGCGGTCATGAGAATCGTTCGATGCTTGAGGCTGTCGACCGAGTCGAGGAAGTGCATGACTTCCTCACAGCTGAGAATCACCGGCAGCTTGAAGGGCCGCTTGGGCATCGGAATCTCATCGACGGCCCAGTCGCGTTTGAGTGTGACTTTATACAGAAAGCGCAGTGCGCCGGTGGCGACACTGATACTGCTCGGCGAAAGCTTCCGGGTATTCGTCAAATAGAGCTGATAGGCGCGAACCGCTTCCGGACCGAGTTCTTCTGGCGAGCGGTGAAAATGTTCTGCGTAAGAGATAATCTGTTGCAGGTAGGCCGATTGGGTATTATCGGCGAGGTTGCGGATACCCATGTCTTCGATCATCCGCTGACGTAAATGAGTCATGGCAAATCTCCTGATCTGGAGGGTGAATGAAATGCTGCAAGCAGCATTGTCATCATTCTCCGAATGGAGCATTTTGTAAATCTCCCAGTGAGGACGAGAAGCCCGCAACTACCGCGTTAGCGGTTTAGTACAGCGACCCCTATGTATAGTACATAACTATGTATAGCTGCAAATTGCTGTCGTCTTCAAAGCCTTGTTTCATTGATATTTCAAGCAACGCTGAGGCTATTAGCTTGACATAGTTTTACCGGTGCCCTG
>JAQTMV010000028.1 GCA_028714175.1 Methylococcales bacterium | reverse complement strand
CAAGACAATCGTATAATCAACTGACAAGGGACGCTATTTTTCAGAATGTAGTGCCACATGGATTTTTTATGTAATGTAATATATTGATTATAAATGTTTATTATTTTTAAGTGTTAAATATGGGCTAGGAATCTCCGGGTTGAAGGGGTTTTGAAAGCACCGGTCTGACCTGTTTTTGCCATCAAATGGTGTTAACTTGCCTCCGCAATTCTGGTTTACCCGGTTAACGGTTAAGGTTTGTTGGAGGGTTATCCACGCTTTGCCCACTGACGGAGAGCCCTTCTCTCTTGCTCGAAGTCAGTGGGCAAAGCGTGGATAACCCGGTTTTCATTATTGCCTAGGCGACCAAGGCTTCATAGGCTTTGCCGTTGCTCGCCATCGCCCATAATATCCGCGCATTTTTATTAGCGAGAGCCACTGCGGCTTTATTAAAGCCGCGTCGTGCCACCAGGGCTTGCAGCCATAAGCTCAGCTTATCCGTTTTCTTCGCACAATTTTTTAACACGGCTCGCGCACCATGTATCAGCAAGGTTCGTATATACCGATTCCCCCGTTTACTGATCCCCAGATAATGCTGCTTATCCGCACTACTGTGCTGTTTGGGTACCACACCTAAACTGGCGGCGTAATCGCGACTGCTTTTATAGCCCTTGCCACTGTCGCCAATATCGGCGGCCACAATGGTTGCTGTCAGTGGCCCAACACCTGGGACATCAAGGAAACGTTTGCTGAGATCGTTGGCGTTGCATAAGCGATTGATCCGTTGATCCTGGGCTTTGATTTCATCATCCAGTGCCTTAAGCTTTTCATATTGTTCTGCAAACAGTTCCCGGCTTAAAGCTGTTAAGCCGTTTTCAGCGTCTTCCAATATCAAGGGTAACTGCTCTCTAAGCTGCGTAATACCTTGATTGATGACGATACCTCTTTCACTCAGCAAGCCCCGTATCTGGTTAACCAGCGCAGTGCGTGTATCAACCAGGTCTTTGCGGATACCATGAACCAGCTGAATATCCTGTTGTGCAACAGTTTTTATCGCCACCACCCGTTTGTTCGGGCGAGTGACCGCTTCATGGATCGCTTCTGCATCATTAAAATCAGTTTTGTTGCCAACCACATAGTTTTTGACAAAGCGCGCATTAAGCAAGATGACTTCATGGCCGAGCTTGGTCAGTTCTCTGGCCCAATGATGAGAACTTCCGCACGCTTCTATGCCAATAATACTGGCTGGATAGTTGGCAAAAAACGCCAGCAATTCATTGCGTTTAAGTTTCTTTTTTAGTGGTTTTCCATCCGCCAACAAAGTAAACAGATGAAAAATATGTTTTGCTATGTCTAAGCCAATTACGCTATTGTTCATGTCGGACTCCTTATTACGCCGGTAAAAAAATTCTCGGTGCTTTTATAGCACCAAGGTGTGAGAGGAGTCCATATCATCAACCTACTCGTATCCGGTGGCATCTGGAATATTAACAGCGCCACCCACACCCCAATCTGATGTCAATAGGCCTTGTTGAATATAACGATGAATGCTGCTGTATTGCCAATCAACGAGACACATTACCAATCGATGCTTGACAGGATTGTAATGAATATAATCGACGTGATGGTTAAAATCGCATTCGGAACGAATACGATGCTTCCAAACTTGTCCTGAGCGTGTCAAAGGAATCGGCGTTGCCAGATCGCTTGTTCGCCTTTATGTTGACGGCTGCCTAATACGGCGGGACATTTGATAGGTTCTATTTGCCGGGTAAATAATCGTTTTATGATGCGCCATCGGATGGAATAATCGGCATCATTGGCTGGCAATGTCCATAAGGCGTGGATATGATCCGGTAATATGACCATTGCATCAATCTGAAAGGGTCTGCGTGCTTTCTTGGCACGGATAGCTTCGCGCAAGATTGTCACCGCTTCCCGACTACCCAATAATGGTAATCGGCGGAGCATAACCACTGTGAAAAAATAGCTGGCACCTGCTGTGTAATCACGACGATATTGCATGAAATTAATTGTAGTCAGTGTAAAATTTAAAACGAACAGTGAGGTGGACTAATCTAATTTCTCAAGCCGCCCCCCGTCCGTAACGTTTTCCTTCGCTACCTCATTGGCAATAATGGCAGCCCTAACGGGACGGGATCTGTAACCCATTCCCAACGTTTAAACATTGCCCCCAATTAGAAACTTTGCTGACGGGGTGAATACCGCATCCGAGTTAGAATTAACTGAAAATCAATTGCATCTTTCAAGACAGAAGTTATCATTACCCTAACCTGCGTAAAATCAGCGTTACCCCAACGATTCCTTAACGGAGAAAACCATGCTACAAACCATCGAAGCCATCTTAGAACCTTCCGGCAAAGTGCGCCTGTTGGAGCCTGTCCATGTCTCCAGGCCATCGCGGGTGCTAGTGACCATACTCGAAACACCCACCGCGCCCGAACGCGGGAGCGCAGCGGCGCTTTTGCAACGCCTTCGGGACAATCCGCTGCCGCCGGAATGCCGCCGGAGCGCGGAGGAAATCGATGCGCAAATCGAACAGGAAAGAAACGCATGGGAGTGATGGAATCGGTTTATCTGGATTCGTGCTTGGTGATTTACTTTGTCGAGGAGCATCCGCGTTTCGGATCGGCTATAAGCCAAGCTATTGAAGTCAATGCAAACATGCGATTTTGCATTTCACCGCTGGTTGAACTGGAATGTCTGGTGATGCCGTTGCGTCAATGCAATCAAGCCTTGATTGACCGCTATGAAATGTTTTTTCAAGATTATGTCCGCCTGGAAATCAACGCCGACATTTACCGGAGTGCCGCCGTACTTCGGGCCCGCCGTGGCTTGAAAACACCCGACGCGTTGCATCTCGCCACCGCCCAAGGCCACAGTTGCGCCGGATTTTGGACCAATGACGAACGTTTGCATACCATTGCTGGACGGTTGGCGGTAAATGTATTGGCTCAAATTTAACCAGCCAGGATGGGTAACAGCGCGTAGGGTGTATAAGCGAAGCGTCTTACCCCGAATTTGCATCATTCTCCCGCTCCCATCCCTGCGAAACGCAACGAATAAGGTGTAATCCTTACCGCGTAGATATAAGATATCGTCCAACACAAACTTAACGAAGGAAAAATTATGGAACTGTCTGCTGTATTGACTCCCGCTATTGAGGGTGGTTATGTTGCTTTCAACCCTGAAACCGGCACTACAACCCAGGGGGAAAGCGTTGAAGAAGCACTTATAAATCTTCAGGAAGCTACTGAACTTTACTTAGAAGAATTTCCGTTAACTGTCACTGGACGTTCGTTACTCACGACATTCCAGGTTGCCGCACATGCCTAGCCTACCCGTTATTTCTGGTGGTGAGGCTGTTCGTGCCTTACAACGTCTTGGCTTTACAGTCGTTCGTCAGCGAGGTAGTCACATTGTCCTACGCAAAGGGTCTCAAGGTTGTGTTGTGCCAAATCATCGTGAAATCAAAACTGGTACTTTAGCTGGTTTGCTCAAACAGGGAGGCGTTTCCATTGATGACTTTATAAATGCGCTTAACGCATAGAGCCAAGGGGGCAGGCTTTTTTGCCCAACGTTTACAGCACCAAAAGACCGTACGTCGGATAAATTGTAGGGTAGATTCGCGCTAGCAATCCGCCTTCAACGAAGCACACCAAACTGACCCCCTGCTCGGAATTTTCCAGGCGAGGGTTTTTTAAAAAATTGCGGCCAGAGTAAAATTAAATAGGAACAATGGAGTGGACCGACCAGGTTTTATTTATGTCCAACTTAGCCTATCCTTCATTACTCCAAAAAAGCCCTGATTGCGGCAACTCCCTGCCCCCCAGACTGCCGCATCCTATCCAAACAGGATTCGGAAAGACCTCCCAGGGCATAAACAGGCAGATTGACTTGAGAAACCAGTTTGGCGAATTGCTCCCATCCTAATGGCTCTGTTTCCGGATGTGTTTTAGTGGCTAAAACAGGAGCTAAAACGGCAAAATCCGCACCTATTGTTTGCGCGTGCCGTAATTCCTGAAGGTTATGGCATGAGGCAGCAACCCAGTGCGCTTGTTTCGATGGTCCACATTGGTTCGCAGGTCGCCTGGTTAAAGACATTAAATGCCGGCTGGTTAAATGAATGCCATCAACAGCAAAATCTTCTACATTTTTAACGGCAGAATTGATTAATAACACTGCCCCTTGCTGCTTGCACAAGGGATAAGCCTGTTCAATAAACTTTTCTATCGTCTCGGCGGGCAATTTTTTTAACCGTAGCTGGATCAGCTTAATGCCACGGGCCAGTATTTTTTGCAGATTAATCAATAACAGCGATTCGTCGGCATCGTCCAGAATTGCATAATAGGGTGGCAATCGGGCGGCGGTGACAATGGACTGATTGGCGGACGGGAATGCATGGTCTGACAATTCGGCTGTATAGACCCATTTGAACGGCTGGCCTTCACAGCTTTTAGCGTCACCTGAAAAATGTTCCACTAAAAACACATTCAACTGCACGGCTAAATCAGGGTATTGATGATTTACGGTGATCAGCGGCGTTGCCGATATTACATCAATATTTAGCTCTTCCTTAAGTTCCCGCACCAAAGCCTGCTCAGCAGTTTCCGTTGATTCCACCTTGCCGCCGGGGAATTCCCACAAGCCGCCTTGGTGCAAAGAATCATCGCGCAGGGAAATTAAAATTTGTCCCTCGGCGTTTTTTACCACACCAACGGCAACTTGAAGAGGCTTCATATTTTAGAGTAAACAAGATAGATATAACGTTTTCATATCAAAATTCTCATCTTAAATCTCCTCTCCTAGCCCTCTCCAGCAGGAGAGGGAACGAAAGGGCCGACAATGATTTACGATGTTTATACAAGGAATTGCCACCACCTTTGATTTTTTCAAGTTGCAGGATAGAAACCATAAGTGGTTCTTTTTTGCCTTTTGCCTTTTGCCTTGCACCTTGCACCTGTTTTCAAGTCCTGTATTCCGCATTAATTTTCACATAATCATAAGAAAGGTCACAGGTTAAAACCTCCTGGGCAGCTTGACCACGCCCCAGTTTTACAGTCACGGTAATTTCGTCCCTGTTCATCACTTGTTGCCCTGCTTCTTCGGTGTAATCATTGGCGCATCCGCCGTTTCTGACGATGCAAACGTCGTCTAGAAAAATCTGCACGTTTTCCAGTACCATATTTTCCATACCTGAGCGTCCTACGGCGGCAAGAATCCGTCCCCAGTTCGGGTCGCTGGCAAAAAAAGCTGTTTTGACTAATGGCGAGTGGGCGATAGTTTTGCCGACTCGCACAGCTTCTTCCATCTGCAATGCCTCTTGGACTACGATACGCATTAACTTGGTTGCACCTTCGCCGTCTCTGACGATGGCTTCTGCCAATTGTTTACAAACACTGATAATGGCATCAGCAAAAATTTGATATTGCTCACTACCTTCGGTTATTTCAGGCGCATCTGAACAGCCGCTCGCCATTAATACGCAGGCATCATTCGTTGAAGTATCACCGTCAACGGTAATAAGGTTAAAAGATCGTTCAGCCGCTAATGTCAAACATTGTTGCAATAACGGTTGCCTGATTTTTGCATCGGTAGCGATAAAGCTCAACATGGTTGCCATATTAGGCTGTATCATGCCCGCGCCTTTGGCTATTCCGTTAATGGTGACAGGTTGACCTGCTATATTTATCACTTTAGACACGCCCTTGGGAAAAGTATCCGTCGTCATAATCGCGCGCGCGGCCTTGTCCCAGTTATCCGGCGCCAGATTTTTTATTGCCTCCGGTAAAGCCGCTGTAATCTTGACTACCGGCAAGGGTTGTCCTATCACGCCAGTGGAAAATGGCAGTACTTGATTGGCCGCGCCACTAACCAGTTCCGCAAGACGAACACAGGACGTTAACGCATCCTGCATTCCCTGCTCGCCAGTTCCCGCGTTGGCATTGCCAGAGTTAATCAACAACCAGCGTGGCTTGTGGGCCAGATTGGCTTTTGCGACATGCACAGGCGCAGCACAAAAGGCATTTCGGGTAAAAACAGCCGCGCACGTTGATTGTTCAGCCATTTGAATAACCAAAATATCATCCTTGACTGTTTGCTTGATTCCCGCACAGCCTGTACCCATCATTATTCCGGCTACGTCAGGCATGTCTGGAAAATCGCACTGTCCTACCGCCATAAATTAATTCTCGATAAACTGTTATTGTTCAGTTTTGTTTCCATAAATAAGCTCCTACATTAACCACAAAGAACACAAAGGGCGCGAAGAGAATAGTGTAAAAAACTTCATGTTTTTCGTATCCTTCGTGTTCTGTATCTTAAGTCGTTAAATTTTTAAAAAAAGTAATCCATTATCAAGGATTTCAGTCATTAAGCGCCCACTTCCAACACAATAATATAGTCATGATCGCAGGATTTCTTTTCCAGCACTTTATGACCATTAATGCGACACCATGCAGGAATATCCTGCATGACGCCGGGATCAGTGCAAATAACCTCCAACTGGTCGCCAACCTTGAGTTGTTTAACCTTATCCTGGGTACGTATAACGGGCAACGGGCATAGTAAACGCCGTGCATTTAGGGTTTCTTTATTCATTACAATCATGTTAAAGGCTAAGGACGAAAGGCGAAAGACTAAAACGATTGCACCTACTCCTTTACCTCATGTAAATTTCGTCGTTAAAAACGAAAGACCGACCAATTTAACTTTGCGTCTTTAGCCTTTCGCCTTTTCTCTTGTGCCTTATCACACATACCATTCCTCGGGAATCTCTTCTTTCTTTAATGGCTTAACCTGAAGCGTTCGTTCCGAGCCGTCTTTATTCATGACATTCATATCGACTTGCTCGGCATCTCGCCCCTGGCCGAAACGGGCAGTGATTCGTGCCGCCAAATACAAATCCTCCGCAGAAGGCGAACCGTCAAGCAGCACTAAAGGGCCGCTGTGGCTTAAACAATTCATACTGATAAACTCATTTTTATAGCCCTGCAAAAAACGCCCTTCGCCTTCTTCACGTGCCACTATTAATTTAAAATTCGGCTGAGGCCGGATATGGCGGCCAACTTTTAACAGCATCACATCATCCAGCTCATAGTCTTTATTACCCTGCGCTTGCCATAAATCGACCAGTTTAGCCGAATAATTTTTATCGGTTAAAAAGCAGCAGCCGCCTGCCGGCTGGGCATAGTCATCAAAACCGAATTGCTCTGCCATCGCCATTTGCGGCTTGCGTGAGCGTCCGGTAATATCATGCAGTTTTTCTCTATCGACCCAGCCTTCGCGTTCCGGCAATGTCGGCGGTAAATTCTTCGCGCACAACGGGCGTAATAACAAATCATCAGCGCCGGATTCCTTCGCAACAATCGGCATTGTTGCTTTTCGTTGCGACATCGGTCTTTGGCCAATGACCTCGCCGGTAATAATAAAGTCAAAATCATTTTCCACTATCCACTGCCTGGCTTTATTCACCATGAAAATCTTGCAATCCAGACAAGGATTCATGTATGCGCCGTAACCGTGCTTGGGATTAATCAGCACATTTTTATATTCCTCGATAACATCAACAATATGCAGCTTTATCCCCAGCTGTTCGGCAACCCACAAGGAATTATTACGCTTGGGCTTGGCTTTAGCTTTATCCCTGATAGCATGCGTATGACCCTCCACACAAAAACCGGTAAAGAAGTTAATGCCTTCGACATGCACGCCCTGCTCCATCACTGTTTTTGCTGCGAGCATTGAATCCAGCCCCCCGGAAATCAATGCTACTGCTTTTCTCTGTTTACTCATAACGCTCTTGTGTCTAAAAATAAACATATTATACGCATTTATTTTCCAATCCGGCTTCAACTTCCAATACTGATAACCTACACTTTGAGCCAACTCATTTAACTATATAGAACTTCTATGGAATTTAAAGACTACCTGAAAATCCTGGTTCATAATGACGGCTCTGACCTTTATTTAACGTCAGACGCACCACCTGCCGCCAAGTTTCAAGGCATACTCAAGCCGCTGGAAAACATTAAACTGACTAAAGAGCGGCTAAAGGACATTGCCTATAGCTTGATGGATGAGGATCAACAAAAAGCGTTTGAACATGTCCCTGAAATGAATCTGGCAATATCAGAACCCGGGATCGGCCGCTTCAGAGTCAATATTTTCAAACAGCGCAACAATTTTGCGCTGGTTATCCGCAACATCAAAGTAGATATCCCCAACGCGGACAAGCTGGGTCTGCCGCCCATACTGAAAAAATCCATTATGGAAAAACGCGGTTTGATATTGTTTATCGGCGGTACGGGTTCAGGCAAATCGACCTCGCTCGCGGCGCTGATCGACTATCGCAATGCCAACGCTTCCGGTCATATTATTACCATTGAAGACCCGATCGAATATATACACCCGCATAAAAAATCGCTGGTCAATCAACGAGAAGTGGGGGTCGACACGATGAGCTATGAAGATGCTCTTAAAAACACACTGCGTCAGGCGCCAGATGTAATTCTGATCGGCGAAATACGCAGCCGGGAAACCATGGAACATGCGTTGGCTTTTGCAGAAACCGGCCATTTATGCCTTTCAACCCTTCATGCCAATAACTCCAACCAGGCGCTGGACAGAATCATCAACTTTTTTCCGGAAGAACGCCGCAATCAATTATTGCTGGATTTATCGCTTAATTTAAAGGCTTTTGTCTCGCAAAGACTGGTCCCAACGATTGACGGCAAGCGCACTGCCGCCATTGAAATTTTATTGGCTACACAACTGGTTCGCGATTTAATTCATAAAGGCGACATACACGGCATCAAGGAAGCCATGGAAAAATCAGAAAATGTCGGTATGCAAACCTTTGACAGCCATCTGCTCAGACTGTTTAAAGAAGGTACTATTTCTCTTGAAGAGGCGTTGCAAAATTCAGACTCCCCCAATAATCTCAAGCTGAAAATCAATCTGAGTGCAGGACTCGGCTCGTCAACACCAGCTTCTTCGAGTGATGTTGCAAAAACAAATCCGATTGGCGGCTTATCGCTGCAAGCCATCGATAAAGATGATGATAATGAAATTTAAGCAGCAGGAATTTCTCCAAACAATCAAGGCAAAGTGATTCATAAAGTAAATTGATACGGCATAACCGATTAAATTTCCACAATCCGCATTGAACCCTGCTAAAAAAGCATTTTTACGCTATAATTGCCGACTTTTTATTGCCCATCAAGTCAGCTGCCGTGTCGAGTATAAACAACGATTTATCAACTTTTCAGGGGCTTATTCTGGCCCTGCAGGAATACTGGTCAAAGCAAGGATGTATTTTATTACAGCCGTTGGATCAGGAAGTAGGCGCGGGAACTTTCCATCCGGCCACCTTTTTACGCTCAATAGGCCCTGAACCCTGGAATTGTGCTTATGTTCAGCCGTCCCGAAGACCGACTGACGGCCGCTTTGGCGAAAACCCTAACCGTCTGCAGCATTATTACCAGTTTCAGGTCGTTTTAAAACCATCACCGGATAATATTCAGGACCTTTACCTTGGCTCGTTGCACTATTTAGGTTTTGATTTACTCGAACACGATATTCGCTTTGTTGAAGACAACTGGGAATCACCCACCTTGGGCGCCTGGGGACTGGGTTGGGAAGTCTGGTTAAACGGCATGGAAGTCACCCAGTTTACCTATTTCCAGCAAGTCGGCGGACTCGAATGCAGGCCCATCACCGGAGAAATCACTTACGGCCTGGAACGTATTGCCATGTACTTGCAAGGCGTTAAAAGCGTTTATGATCTGGTCTGGACCAAGGGTCCGTTCGGTACAGTCACTTATGGCGATGTATTTCATCAAAATGAGGTGGAAATGTCGGCTTATAACTTCGATCATGCCAATGTTGATTTTATGTTTACGTGCTTCGATACCTACGAGCAGGAGTGCCAAAAACTGATTGCCTTGAATCTGCCTTTACCCGCTTATGAAATGGTGCTGAAAGCTTCGCATACCTTTAACCTGCTGGATGCGCGCCATGCCATCTCCGTTACCGAGCGTCAACGCTATATTTTAAGAGTCAGGAACCTTTCCAAATCCGTGGCAGAAGCTTATTACCAACGCCGGGAATCGCTGGGCTTTCCGATGTGTACCGGGCAGGGAGCATACTAATGACAAGCAGCAAACATTTACTTTTCGAGTTGGGCTCAGAAGAACTACCGCCCAAAACCTTGCTGACATTAAGCAATGCCCTGCTCAATAACATTGTCAAAGAACTAGGCGCCGCTGATTTAACGTTTACCGGCGGCAAAGCTTACGCCACGCCCAGACGTTTAGCTGTTCTGATTGAAAACCTGGCTTCAGCGCAACCGGATAAAACTGTCGAAAAACGCGGCCCCGCTGTGCAAGCTGCATTTGGCGCAGACGGCACACCCAGTAAAGCCGCCACAGGTTTTGCTGTCAGTTGCGGCACGACCTTCGACCAGCTGGAACGCTTAAAAACCGACAAGGGCGAATGGCTGGCTTTTACTCAAACCATTAAGGGGCAAGCTACTGAAAACCTGATCCCTGACATTATTCGCCAGAGCATTGCAGCATTGCCGATTGCCAAGAGAATGCGCTGGGGCAGTTTCAGCACGGAATTCGTCAGACCCGTGCATTGGGCAGTATTACTCTATGGGAGCGCAGTTATTGATACTGAAATTCTGGGCCTTAAAACCGGATCAACAACGCAGGGACACCGCTTTCATGCGCCGCAAAAACTAACCATCAACAACCCCGAAGACTATCAAGACATATTGTACAAAGAAGGCAAAGTTATTGCCGATTTTGAACAAAGAAAATCGATTATCCAAGACGCAGCACAAAAAGCCGCCACTGCGATTAACGGCATCGCCCATATTGAAGACGATTTGCTGGAAGAAGTTACTGCATTGAATGAATGGCCTGTACCCATTACCGGCAATTTTGATCCGCGATTTCTTGAGTTGCCTGCAGAAGTGCTGATTACAACAATGCAAACTAACCAGAAATATTTTCCGGTTAAAAATGCCAGCGGTCATTTATTGCCGCACTTCATTACTTTCAGTAACATTGAAAGCAGCCGTCCTGAATCTATAAAACAAGGCAACGAGCGCGTGATTACCCCGCGCCTTACCGATGCCGAGTTTTTCTGGAAACAGGACCGGAAAAAGCACCTTGAAGAACGTCTGCCAAGCCTGTCCAGCATTGTCTTTCAGGAAAAATTAGGAACGATCGCGGATAAAACAGAACGAGTTGTCAAGCTCACTGAATTTATTGCTAATCGTCTCAATGCCAATGTTGAACTGGCAAAGCGCGCCGCTTTATTAGCCAAAACCGACCTGATGACTGAAATGGTGGGTGAATTCGGCAACCTGCAAGGCATAATGGGCCGTTATTATGCGTTGGCAGACAATCTACCTGCAGAAGTCGCCTGGGCGCTGGAAGAACAGTACTTCCCCAAACAATCCGGCAGTGCTACACCCAGCAGCACAACGGGGCAAATTCTGGCCCTTGCAGAAAAAATTGATACGTTGACCGGCATTTTTAGCGCAGGATTAATTCCTTCCGGCGATAAAGACCCCTATGCATTAAGAAGAGCCGCGCTAGGTTCTCTCAGGATCATCATTGAAAACGAATTAAACCTTAATATTCGCGATTTAATAGCGTATTCAATAACCTTGTTTACCCACCAATTTGACCTGGACGCAACACGAATAAACGTAGTAGATTTTGTTTTTGAACGTTTGAAAGGCTACTGTCTGGATCAGGGTTACAGCGCCGATGAATTCGACACTGTCATAGCCGTAAAACCTTCCGAGCCTTTGGATTTTATGCAGCGCTTGCAGGCGGTTAAAACCTTCAGACACAAACCTGAAGCAGAAAGCCTGGTATTAGCTAATAAACGCATCCGCAACATTCTGAAAAAATCAGCTACGAAACCGGCTGATAATATCGGTATGCTTGTTGCAGCTGAAGAGCAACAATTACTGAAAGCCGCCAGGCAATCCGCTGCCGATATTCAGCCCTTACTTGCGCAGCGTGATTATCAAGCGACTCTCAACCGCTTGGCGTTGTTACGAAATGACGTGGATACTTTTTTTGATCATGTCATGGTTATGACTGATGACCTTGAACTGCGCGCCAGCCGTCTGGCGCTGTTAAATCTGTTAGCCGGACAATTTTTGACCTGTGCCGATATTTCCAGATTGCAATCTTGACAGTTCATTGTTGGGTTACGGCTATCCGCCTGACCCAATCTACGGCATTACCTCGGCAGTCATTTTGTCATACGGCTTAATTAATGGCAATGATGGTTTCTGGGAAAGATAGATAAACATGCTGAAAAATCGTTATATCTTGCTGGATCGTGACGGTGTAATTAACCAAGATTCTGATAGCTTCATCAAATCACCTGAAGAATGGCAACCTATTGAAGGCAGTCTTGACGCGATTGCCCTGCTTAACAGACACGGTTATAAAATCGCCATTATCACCAATCAGTCGGGGCTGTCCAGGGGCTTATTTGATGAAGCCATGCTGGAAAAAATTCATGCAAAAATGCAGCAAATGGTCGAAGAAAAAGGCGGAAAAATAGATGCCATTTATGTTTGCCCTCATGGCCCAGGCGACGAATGCAATTGCCGAAAACCCAAACCGGGCATGCTTGAAACTTTTGCCAGCGAACACAGTGTTGACCTGAAAGATATTGCTTTTATCGGCGATTCACTCCGCGACATGCAGGCAGCGCGAGCGGTAGGTGCAATACCGATATTGGTCAAAACCGGTAAGGGTCAAAAAACCCTGAGCAATAATCCCGGTCTCCACCTTCTTTTTTTTGAGAATTTATATGAAGCAGCAAAACACATTACCTCAGAAAAATAAACCCAAGAATTATTTAGGCTCGGCTTTATTATTTATTGGCATCTTTTCGACCGCTACGGCAGCCGGCCTATTAATCCTGCTATTGGCGCCCTTCGGTTTCTCAATCCGTTATAAAATTTCCGCGCTTTGGTGCCATCTGGTTTTATCGATGTCGAAAATTTTTTGCGGTCTCAGCTATGAAGTCGAGGGACTGGAACATATCGATAAAAATCAGGCAGCGATCGTATTAAGCAACCATCAGTCTGCGTGGGAAACGCTTGCCTTAAGACATATTCTCCCGACCCAGATTGTTTTATTGAAACGCTCCCTGGTTTGGTTACCGGTTTGGGGCTGGGCGCTGGGCACACTAAAATCCATAGCGATAGACAGAAAAAGCCAAACCACAGCTTTGCGTACTTTACTTGAAAAAGGAAGCCTTTATTTAAACGAGGGTTTATGGGTGATTGTTTTTCCTGAAGGGACGCGTACAGCACCCGGTGAAATCAGGAAATTCAGTATAGGCGGCGCTATGTTAGCGCAAAAGTCAGGCTTTCCCGTTATCCCTGTTGCGCATAATGCCGGTAATTTTTGGCCACGCTATAGCTTTTTAAAATACCCGGGAACTATCAAGGTGAAAATCGGCCCTGTGATCGAAAGCAAAGGGCGTAAGGCAGCAGATATTAATGCAGAGACTGAAGTCTGGATAGCTCAAGCGTTGAAGGAGATGTGAAGCTTAACGTTTCAAAAAATCCGAGCCTTACAACTCATAATACTTGGATATATGCGTATAATAGCGCATTCTGCATCCGCTTTTTATATCATCAAAACGGTAAACTCTCATGAAAAAACTGCTGCTAATATCCCTGACTGCATTATTACTCACTGCTTGTGCTGATAAAAATCAATATGAACAAGCTGTGTTAGAAGAAATGCAGAAGGAACAAGATATTAAGGACTATAAAATTACCCCTGAGTACATGACCAAATGCGTCGTAGAAAAAACGGCACAAAATATGCCGGGGATTTTTCCTCTCGACCCCACTCGTATGACAGCTTATCGTAACTATACCAAAATGCTGACACTATCCAAGTCTGCCGATCCTAAAAAGACGCTTGAAGAATTACGCAATGATTTTGGCTCGGCACAGGCGCTTAGTGATGCTCACAACAACTACACTGAAAGCTTGATGGAGTGCTATTCTTCAGTCATCTCGGAATCTGAAGAATCAGAAAAGGAAAGTAAATAGCCGCTATCGCTGCGCGGGCAGTGGCATCCAAACAATCTGGAATCAGCTTATGACTGATTTCAGCCATTCTTTCTCTCACCGCGAATAGCGGCAACTCAAAAGATAACCTGAATACGTACAACTTTAAGCCGAAGTATAGCTCGGCCTCGAGCTGCAGTCACCACGGCAATCCATGCCGGGGGTGACGCTGCTTTGGTAATAATGAAGTGGCACGGCTAGTGTTTGGTTTAAAGTTGTAAGTCATCAGAGGCATTTGATCTGCTAAACAAGCTTGACGGATTTGCTATCGTGCAGAATTTATTTCGAAGCTTTCTCGCTTTCCAGCATTTCAACCAATTGTTTTGCCGGGAGGTAGCCTGGATATATATTGCCTTTCTCTGTAACAATCATCGGTGTGCCCTTCACATCAAAATCCTCACCTAGCTGCATGTGTTCATCGACCGGATTATCACAGGTCTTAGCCGGTACTTTCTGGTCTTTTTTCGCTGCTGTTAAAGCTGCATTGCGATCATCAGCACACCAGACAGATACTGCCTTATTGTAGGAATCTGAATTTTTACCAGCCCTTGGGAAAAACAGATATTGAACAGTGATGCCTTGAGACAGATACTGATCGATTTCCGAATGCAATTTACGACAGTAGCCGCAATCTATATCGGTAAAAACAGATACGGTATATTTGCCTATTTTTGGTTTAAACACGATCATATTGTTCTGACCGATTTTTTCGATAGCCTGTATGCGCTTGCTACTTAATTTCTGTTCAGTTAAATCGGTGCGGGCGGCCACATCCACCAGGCGCCCCTGCAGCAAATATTTGCCATCGTCAGAAATATAAAAAATATTAGCGCCGACTGTAACCTCATAGAGCCCTTTCACTTCGGAGGGTTTAACGGAATCAATTTTCACTGCTGGCATAGACTTGGCCATAGCTTGCCTAATGGCGTTTTCATCGGCATTAGCGGTGGGCAAAATCAGACAGAATAGTGATAATGTAACAGTCTTAATAACTTTTCTCATGATTTTCTCGTGTTTTCTTAAATTTGGTTTGAATCTGTTTGGAATGCAATAAAGGCTTGTGGTTATCAGCTTGCCAATACGCTTATTGCTTATTGAATTAACCGCTGAACATCCAAAACCATCGCCAATGCCATTAACGATATTAACAAGGCGATGCCGATTTGTTGAAAGAAGGTTTGTATCTTATCTGAAACAGGGCTGCCTTTAATCGCCTCCACGGCAAAAAAGAGTAAATGACCGCCATCCAGAACAGGAACCGGCAATAAATTCAATACCCCCAAACTGACGCTGACCAGCCCCATAAATTTTATGAAATGTACCAAACCCATCGTGGCGGATTGCCCTGCATATTGGGCAATACTGATGGGACCACTCAGATTCTCTACAGAAGCTTTGCCAATCAGCATCCTGCCCATCATTTTCAAGGTTGTAATAGCGTAATAATAGGTTGTATCCAGGGCAACCGGTACGGCTGCCGCTGGCGATAATGAATATTCTACAGTCACTGACTTTTTTAACTCTTCGGGCACATGAACGGACGCGCCGATTTTGCCTTCCGTTTTCTGCCCGGATTGCATACTTTTGGGTGTAATGGTTAATGGTAGCCGAACTCCGTCACGCTCGATAATGAGATTGATGGCAACGCCAGGGCGGGCTTTTACAGTGTCTACCCATTGCATCCAGTCATTCATGACGGTACCGTCAGCGCTAACAATCAAATCACCCTGGCGCAAACCGGTAGCTAATGCGGCACTGTCAGGAAGCACCTTCTCTATCACGGGTTTTAATTTTGGTGACCACGGTTTAAAGCCCAAATGTTCATACAGCGTGTCAGGATTCTGAATGTCGCTTTCGCCAATCTTCAGCATTTTGATGCTTTGCTGATCATCGAAATTTTTTACTGTAACCGGAATCGTCTGTTCATTATCCAGCGCCGATGCAATTATTACGCTCATAGCTTCAGTCCAGGTCGGCGTCAACTTGTCATTAACTGAAATGATCTGATCGCCTTCAGCAAAGCCGGCTGTAGCGGCTAGCGTCCCCTGATCCACTGCTCCGAGTATCGGTTTTATACCCGTCTCGCCAATAACCAGAACACTCCAGAATAAAACAACGGCAAGCACAAGATTAAACACCGGGCCGGCCGCGACTATCGCCGTTCTAGCCAACAAGGACTGTCGATTGAAAGCAAAGGGCAAGTCTTCTTTTTTTACTTCGCCTTCCCGCTCATCGACCATCTTGACATAACCACCCAACGGAAAGGCTGATACAACATACTCTGTCGCATCAGGTTTTTTTTGATAAGACAATAAAACCTTACCAAAACCAACGGAAAAGCGAAGTACTTTTACTCCAGCCTTACGCGCTACCCAAAAATGCCCGAATTCATGAAATGACACCAGAACACTGATAGCAATGGCGAAATAAAATAACGTATGCAGTAAATCCATTAATGAATAAGCCCGGCAATAATTTGTTTGGATACGAGCCTGGCATGTTGATCAGCTTCCAAAACAATGTCTAGACTATCGGCTGGTTTGACTGCAACAGAATCCATACAATGTTCAATAATGACAGGAATATCGGTAAATCGTATTTGTTCATTCAAGAATGCGTCCACAGCAATCTCATTTGCAGCATTTAATACAGTTGGCATGATACCGCCCTCGTTAACTGCCCGGTAGGCGAGACGCAAACAGGGAAAACGCTCCAGATTAGGCTCCTCAAAATCCATACGCCGGACATCAAAAATATTCAGCGGTGCTACACCCGAATCAAAGCGTTCTGGCCAAGCCATTGCATAGGCAATAGGAATACGCATGTCCGGATTGCCCATTTGCGCCAAAACAGTGCCGTCAACATAATCCACCATCGAATGGATAACGCTTTGCGGATGGATGACAACCTGTATTTGATCCGGTGTCATCCCGAACAGGATACAGGCTTCTATCATTTCCAGACCTTTGTTCATCATGGTTGCCGAATCCACGGAAATTTTTCTGCCCATATCCCAGTTCGGATGGGCAACCGCCTGATCCGGTGTTACAGAGGGCATTTGAGCGATCGGCATTTCCCGAAAAGGCCCGCCTGAAGCCGTTAATAAAATACGTCTGGCCTGTTTCGTTCGCATACCGCTTTTATAACCGGCGGGCATACATTGGAAAATAGCATTATGCTCACTATCGATGGGCAATAACTGCGCACCCGACTCCGCGACAGCCTGCATAAAAATATCGCCGGACATGACTAACGCTTCTTTATTAGCCAGTAATATCGTTTTTCCCGCCCTTGCCGCAGCGAGACTGGGCAATAAACCGGCTGCGCCGACAATAGCCGCCATTACCGAATCGACATTGTCCAGTGTTGCAACGTACTCCAGTGATTTAACCCCTGACAACACCTTTATATCGGAGACTATCGAGTTTTTAAGCATTTCTTCAAAGACTTGCGCCTTATGCTCATCCACTACTACAACGACTTCAGGATGGTGTTCCAGACATTGTTCATAAAGGGCATCAACATTGGTATTGGCTGTTAACGCGATAACTTTATAGAGACTGGCATGTCTGGCGACAACATCTAAAGTACTAACGCCAATCGATCCTGTCGCCCCAAGTATACATATTCCTTTCATGACACAAGCCTATAAATTAAATAGATACCTGCGTAAAAAAATGGACTGGCTGCAATCAAGCTGTCAATTCTATCCAGGATACCACCATGACCGGGCAGTAATGAGCTACTATCTTTTACGCCACGCTGGCGTTTCACCACACTAAAAAATAAATCGCCATAAATGGAAATTAATGCAGTCAGTATCGACAGCAAAACAAAATCAGCTGCAATCATGAGCTGAAAACCGTAAATAAGGCTTAAGACAACAGCGCAAACCATACCGGCGATTAACGCGCCATACATTCCGGCAACTGTTTTTCCCGGACTAATTTCAGGCGCCAGCTTGGCTGTACCCCATTTCTTGCCAACGAAATAGGCTGAAATATCTGTAGCCCAAATCAGGATTAGAAAATACATCGTCATTTCTGTACCATAAAAAACTCTCAGTCTACACAAAAACATCCAGGCCGTTAACAAAACAAACCACCCGATCAATGCCTTATATCGGATTCTCAGATTCATGTTCAGCACACCCAAGGGTGTATTTCTAATTAACATCATGACCACTATCCAGAATAACACCGGTGGTATAACCAGCCATTCCAGCACGCCCGAATAGTCCCTGACATCCGGCCAATCAGTTATTTGAGCAACCAGCTCAAGAAATTGCGTCCAGAAATAAATGCCTGACATCGGCAGTATCAGTGCCAGCAGAAATAACACTCGTTTAACCAGAGAGGTAATACCGGCAAGATTGCTCCACTCCCACGCAGCCACAAGAGTAATCAAACCCATTAGCAATGAAAAATAGTCCGTCGGAAATTTGAAAACTGCCAGTGCAATCAGGGCAGCAAGGATTGATGCGGTTATAATTCGCTGTATTAGCATTTTTGTAAATTCGGGTTTAAACGTTATAAAGTGACGGATTTTTTAAGAACTTGCTCACTGGTGTGACCAAAACGCCGTTGCCGGCTTTTAAAGCTCTCAATAGCATCTGCAAGTGAATTCTGGTCAAAATCCGGCCAAAGCGTTGCCGTAAAATACAATTCTGTATAAGCTAATTGCCATAACATAAAATTGCTAACGCGTTGTTCGCCACCTGTTCTGATAAACAGGTCAGGTTCCGGTAAACCGGCTGTTGATAAATGTTGATTGATCAACTCTTCACTGATCTTTTGGTTTATCAATTCCCCGACAGCCATTTTTTCTACCACTTTCTGGAATGCCTGGCACATATCCCAATGGCCCCCATAATTTGCCGCCACAACAAGGGTTAAGGCCGTATTATCTTGCGTCAGCGCTTCTCCTGCAGCCATTTTTTGTTGTAACTTATCCGAAAATGCAGTTCTGTCGCCAATAAAACGCAAGCGGATATTATTACGATGAAGTTTGTTTATTTCACTTTGCAGGGTTGTCATAAATAGCCCCATTAGCAGCGAAACTTCTGATTCCGGACGCCGCCAGTTTTCGCTGCTAAAAGCAAATAGGGTCAAGACTTCAACCTTATGTTTGGCACAGTACTCTACGATATTTCTTACCGCTTTAACGCCAGCCTGATGACCAACAGTTCTGGGCATAAACCTTTTTTGCGCCCACCGGCCATTACCATCCATAATTATAGCAATATGCCGGGGATTGTTAGTATCGGATTCCAAATTATTACTATCTTGTGCAGGCATTATTAAATCTCTGTTATATCGACAACAGATCCGCCTCTTTTGCTTCCAGTAATTTTTCCACTTCCTTTACATACTGATCGGTTAATTTCTGGATTTTTTCTTCAGCTGAACGCGCTTCATCTTCTGAAATCATTTTTTCCTTTAATGCTTCCTTTATTTCTGAGTTAGCATCGCGGCGAATATTTCTGATTGCAACCCGGCCGTTCTCGGCCTCTTGTTTAACTACTTTAACCAGGCTACGGCGACGTTCTTCGGTCAGTGGCGGCAATGGAATACGAATAACCATGCCGTTTGTAGCAGGATTCAAACCAAGATCAGATTTCATAATGGCTTTTTCAATCGTTTGCACCATGTTTTTTTCCCAAGGCGTAATCGTCAAGGTACGCGCATCTTCAACAGCGATATTGGCGACCTGCG
The DNA here is from genome assembly GCA_028714175.1 of Methylococcales bacterium. GTDB lineage: Bacteria > Pseudomonadota > Gammaproteobacteria > Methylococcales > Methylomonadaceae > JAGXGJ01. Next base: position 13,825 of record JAQTMV010000028.1, on the reverse strand, counting down.
ATATTGCTGAGTCTGTACCATAGTATGAAACGCTAATTTGATCCAGCAAACTGGGATGAGCTCTCCCTGTTCTTATTTTTGAGAATTCATGCTTTAACGCATCTATACTCTTGCCCATTCGGGTTGCAGCATCTTGTTGAATATCGCTAATCATTGATGTGTACCTCGTTGAATTAGAGAGCCAATCTCTGCGCCCATCATTAGCCTCATAACAGCGCCTTTTTCAAAAATATTCATTACCCGCATAGGTACATTGTTATCCCGGCATAACACCAGCGCGGTTGTATCCATGACATTAAGACGCTGATCAAGCGCTTCATCATAGGTTAATCGCGAATAAAATACAGCATCCTTGACTTTTTCAGGATCAGCCGAGTAAACACCCTTAACCTTGGTAGCCTTGATCATCAACTCTGCATTGATTTCAATCGCTCTAAGACTGGCTGCTGAATCGGTGGTAAAAAAAGGATTGCCGGTACCCGCGGCAAAGATCACTACCCGGCCTTTCTCCAGGTGCCTGACAGCCCTGCGGCGAATATAATCTTCACAGACCTGATTGATTTTTAATGCCGACATCACCCTGACTGGCTGTCCCAAATACTCCAGCGCATCCTGCATTGCCAAGGCATTGATAACTGTAGCCAGCATCCCCATCTGATCGCCGGTTACCCTATCCAGGCCCTCTGCGGCTTTTTCAGCACCACGCAAGATATTGCCGCCGCCGATTACCAGGCCAACCTGAATTCCAATATCACATAATTCTTTAATTTCAGTGGCAAGACGCTTAACAATATCGGCATCGATACTGCCGCCTGCCTCACTCATTAAAGCCTCACCGCTTAACTTAAGCAAAATTCTCTGGCAAATCAGTTTAGTCATAGTTATCTTGGGGTAGGTTGAATTTATGGTGTTATTTAAATTTCAAGGTGTTATTAGATATTAAAGGCGCAAAACGATATTTTTTGCTTTCGCCTTAATTTCCTCTAATTTGCGCCATCACTTCTTCGGCAAAATTTTCTTCCTTTTTCTCTATACCTTCACCTACTTCAAAACGGGTAAAACGGATAACATTATTATCTTTTGATGCCACCAGCTTACCTACTGTTATTTTATCATCTTTAATAAAAGGCTGCCCTAACAAGGTGACTTCTGCCAAAAACTTTCTGATCTGTCCGGCAATCATTTTTTCAATGATGTCAGCAGGTTTACCGCTTTCCGCAGACTGAGCCAGGAAAATATCTTTTTCTTTTTCAATCGTTTCAGCAGGCACTTGCGCTTCAGAAATATAATCGGGTTTGCTGGCCGCAATGTGCATGGCAATGTCTTTACCTAATTCGTTATCCGCTGCCGCTAATTCGACAATCACACCAATTTTATTGCCATGCAAATAACAAGCCGTGCCGCCTTCAGCCGTTTTAAATTTCTCAAAACGTCTGACAGTAATGTTTTCGCCCAATTTGGCAATCAGGCCACGGCGCATTTCATCAACAGTAACGCCACCTTTCAATGGCATAGCCAGCAATTGTTCTTCTGTTTCAATATCCTTGGCATTCAACAAAGCGATGGTTACGCTATTAACGAAATTTACAAAATCGTCCGCTTTGGCGACAAAATCGGTTTCACAGTTGATATCAACAATCGCCGCCGATTTGCCGTCATCGCTGACTTTTACACCGATAATACCTTCAGCTGCAATACGGCCTGATTTTTTATCGGCTTTTGCCAAGCCGGATTTACGCATATTTTCGATAGCCAGATCCATATCGCCATTCGCTTCAACTAACGCTTTTTTGCACTCCATCATACCGGAGCCTGTTCTTTCACGCAGTTCCTTAACCATTCCCGCACTAATTGTAATACTCATTCTTTGTTTTTCCTCAATATGTCGTCACTGTAAAAACGCCCCCGTGAGGAGGCGTTTTTTTGCTTAATCCAAGCACCTGATTTTAAGTCAGCATTTGGCTCGTTCGGTCTTTGTACCGTTATGGAGACTCGTAGAGACGCAATTATATTGCGTCTCTACGAACTTATTGCGCGACCGCTTCTTCAACAAAGTCATCTGACTTCGCTGACAAGCCTAAACCAGCTGCTTTAGCTTCCAACACTGCCGCAGAAACGCTTTCACAGTAGAGTTTAACTGCGCGAATTGAATCGTCATTACCTGGAATGACATAATCAATCTGTTCAGGTGAATTGTTGGAGTCAACTATGCCAACAACTGGAATACCTAATTTTTTTGCTTCACTGATGGCATTCTTTTCATAACCGACATCCAGTATGAAAATCACATCAGGAACCCCTTTCATATCTTTAATACCGCCGAGACTCCGTTCCAGCTTTTCCAGTTCCCGCTCCATGCCCAGCGCTTCTTTTTTGCCGAACCGTTGATAAAGCGTACCATCGGCTTTCATGGCTTCCAGCTCTTTAAGGCGATTAATTGATTTTTTTATGGTTTTGAAATTGGTCATCATGCCGCCTAACCAGCGATGATTAACGTAAGGCATGCCACAATTTTTTGCTTCTTCCGCGACAACTTTGCGCGCGGCCTTTTTGGTGCCGACAAACAGGATAGTGCCTTTGTTTGCTGTCATCTGACCCAGATAATTCATAGCGTCGTTAAACATCGGAAGCGTTTTTTCCAAATCAATGATATGGATTTTGTTACGAGCGCCGAATAAATATGTTGCCATTTTCGGATTCCAGTAACGAGTTTGGTGTCCAAAATGAACACCCGCTTCAAGCATTTGACGCATGGATACTGCTGCCATTATTTTCTCCTAAGATTTAAAGACCGGAACGTTTTGTCCCGAATTGGGTTATGCCTCCGCCTATCCCGACTGGTAACCCCACTACCATTTATTAAATATGGTTTGTAGCCAGGCACCCTACCAAACGTGACGATAAGCGTGAGTATTTTTTACAAAAATGAACTTAACTTTATACCATAAATCGCTTATTACAACAAGCCAATCTCTGTTAAAATCTATTATTTCAGACTCAAGGCGAAGGCCGAAAGGCAAAAGGTACTAAATCGAACCACTTGTAACCTGAACCTTTTGCCTTGAACTTTTTGCCTTGAACCTTTTGCCCTGAACTTTTTGCCTTGAACCTCCGATGAGCATTATTATTAAAACCGAAAGTGAAATTGAAAAAATGCGTGTCGCCGGAAAACTGGCTGCCGAAGTTTTGGAAATGATTGAGCCCCACATTGTTGCAGGCGTAACCACAAATCAGCTCGATAAACTCTGTCATGATTATATCGTCGATGTGCAAAAAGCCATTCCTGCGCCGCTCAATTATCGCGGGTTTCCAAAATCCATTTGCACATCGGTTAACTATACAGTCTGCCACGGTATTCCCAGCGAAAAAAGATTAAAATCAGGTGATATCATCAATATAGACATCACTGTCATCAAAGATGAATATCACGGCGATACCAGCAAAATGTTCTGTGTCGGCGAAGTCAGTCAACACGCAAAACGCCTGATTAAAATAACCCAGGAATCCATGTTCCTGGGCATTAAACAAGTTAAAGCAGGCGCCAGGTTAGGCGATATTGGCCATGCTATACAAAAACATGCCGAAAGCAATCGCTATTCTGTAGTCAGAGACTTTTGCGGACATGGTGTTGGTAAAAAATTTCATGAAGAGCCACAAGTACTGCATTACGGCAAACCGGGAACAGGGGAAATTCTTGAAGCCGGCATGATAATAACCATTGAGCCGATGATTAATCTGGGCAAGCGTGATGTAAAAGTGTTAGCCGACGGCTGGACGGCGGTTACCAAAGACCGAAGTCTGTCCGCACAATTTGAACACACGGTATTGGTAACGGAAAACGGCTATGAAATCCTGACCTTACGTCAAGAAGAACGTGTTTAACATGCGCCAGTATATCAATAAACTCCTTGACCAACCAGACAGACTGCAACAATTTAAAAACCTGCTTAATCAAAAAAACATCGAACTACAGCTCAAATTTGACCCACAGCAGTCAGTTTCCTCGTTGATTATAGAAAAATCTGATTTTATTGACGATATCCTAAGCTGCTGTTGGCAACATTTCCTTGGCGTCTATGCCCAGCAGCTTGTACTTTGCGCGATAGGCGGATACGGCAGAAGAGAACTGTTTCCTTATTCCGATATCGATATTGTCATACTCCTTGATTCTGACGATACCTCCCCTTACCAGGAAGCCTTGTCAAGCCTGTTTAATTTTCTCTGGGATATCGGCTTAAAACCGGGGCAAAGTGTACGCACAATCCAGGAATGTGTTGAAGCAGCACGGAATGATCAAACAATTATGACCAGCCTGATGGAAATCCGTTTGATTAACGGCGACGCGGAACTCTATGAAGTGTTCAAACTGCAAATCACACCCGATAAAATCTGGCCATCGAATCAGTTTTTTGCTGCCAAAATGAAAGAACAGCATTGGCGATATGCCAAATTCCACGATACAGCCTATAATCTTGAACCCAATATTAAAGAAGGCCCCGGCGGCTTGCGGGATATGCAGATCATTGTTTGGGTATTTAAACGCCATTACAATTCATCAACACTCAAGGAACTCATTAAATACGGATTCCTGCCCGAGTCCGAATATGCGGAACTGACTGCCGCGCGTGATATGCTGTGGCGTATCCGTTATGCGCTGCATCTTTTGACCAACCGCGCAGAAGATAGACTCATATTTGATTATCAACGTGATCTCGCCCGGCAGTTTGGCTTCAGCACAGAGCAGCAGCGCTATAATCAGGATGTCGAACAGTTTATGCAGTTTTATTTTAAAACGGTGCAGGGGCTTGAGCGCCTTAATGAAATGCTGCTGCAATTATTTAATGAGCGCTTTGTGCATGGTGGAATGGCCAGCAAAGTTACCCCTATTAACGATAAGTTTGTTGCCATCAATGGCTATCTCGAAGCCATAGACGAGCATATGTTCGAAAGATGCCCGCTGGCTTTACTGGAGATCTTTTTAGTCATGCAACAAAACTCATCGCTGAAAGGCGTCGGAGCTACCACGATACGCCTGATCCGTAAAAATCTGCACCTGATTGACGACGAATTTCGAAACAATAAGTCTGCCAACCGTCTTTTTATAGACATCTTTCGTCAGCCAAGCGGACTTACCCATGAATTAAGACGCATGAATCGTTATGGCGTTTTAGCAGCCTATTTACCCAGCTTTGCCAACATTGTCGCGCGTATGCAGTATGACTTGTTTCATATCTATACAGTAGATGAACATACTCTTTTTGTTATCCGGAATTTACGCCGGTTTTCATTGGAAGAACACAGCGAAGAACTGCCTGTCTGCAATACTGTTTTTCTACTGATTGCCAAACCCGAGATATTATACATTGCCGCCTTGTTTCACGATATTGCCAAAGGCCGAAACGGAGACCATTCAGCCATTGGTGAAGAACTTGCCCGCCAATTCTGCATTCAGCATGACCTTACGGCGCACGATACCAGACTGATCACCTGGCTGGTTCGCTGTCACCTGGTTATGTCGATGACGGCACAGCGAAAAGACATCGGCGACCCGGATGTCATTCATGAATTTGCCCAAAAAGTCCACAGTGTCGAATACCTGAATCACTTATACCTGCTGACCGTAGCTGATATACGCGCCACTAATCCTGAACTCTGGAATTCCTGGAAAGACGCCTTGCTTAAAGAACTCTATTACGCGACCCATAACGCCCTGCGCCGAGGACTGCAAAATCCCGCAGATGTTGCCGACCGCTTGCGCGAAAATAAACAGGAAGCCCGAGAAGAACTCATTAAACTCGGTATTTCCGAAACGGTTATTGATACCTCATGGCAACATGCCAGCGATGATTATTTTTTACGCTATTCAGCTGATGAAATAGTCTGGCATACTATTGCCATCACTTCAGCCAAAGAAACTGATCTGCCGTTGGTGCTGCTGCGCCCGCAAACCCAGCGCGGCAGTGCGGAAATCTTTGTCTATACAAAAAATGAAGGGGCTGTTTTTTCACTAAGTACCGCCACCCTTGACCAATTGGGGCTTACCATTCTGGATGCCAGAATCATGACCACCGTGAACAACAACTACGTGCTTAACAGCTTTCAGGTGCTTGAACAGTCGGGGGAACCTATTAATGAGTCATTCAGGGCAGCTCATATCTGCACAGCGCTCCGTAATAATCTGTTGAACGGGAAAGTAAAAAGCCACAAAAACATCCATCGTCAATCAAAATCAAGACAAGCTCAACACTTCCCCATTTCTACCACTATCAAGTTTCATTCAGACCCGTTAAACAGGCATACTATCATAGAGCTTATTACTACAGACCACGCGGGGCTTTTATCAAAGATAGGCCGCGCCTTTATCCATCAGAACATTAATTTGCACAGCGCAAAAATTACCACGATAGGCAGTCGTGCTGAAGATATGTTTTATATCACAGACCAGCAACTACAGCCTATTACCGGCATCGACAAGCAGAATCAAATTCGCGAAGAAATGCTGAAAATGCTGAATGCAGATGAATAATAAACCCGCACGGCTTCATTGGCATCGGTCCTGACTTATCCAGAATTCTCCCTGAAATTACCCGGCAATTAGCAGCCAAGTTAAGCTTATTGTTTACCGAAGCAGGGCTTATCGATCGCTTTGAAGCCGCTAAACAGCAGGGTTTTAAGACCGTAGAGATGCCATTTCCCTATAGTTTGAGCGCGGAAACTCTGCGCAATATCCTGGAGCAGCAGCAGTTAAAACTGGTGTTGTTTATTGCGTCAGCTTCAAATATTTCTGATACAAGCTCTCATGATCCTCAACATGCATGGGATCTTTATCGATGCAATCGACCGGACAAACCTCGACACATTGAGGCAAGCCATGATGCCCTACACATTCGGTACACAATTCCGGGTCAATAATATAAATATCTTCGCCTTGGGAAATAGCGCCATTCGGGCACTCCGGTTCACAGACATCACAATTGATACACTCATCATTAATAATAAGGGCCATACCTACTCCTAACTAAATTTCTCGATTAAACGTTGGTGCACAATATCAGGAACAAAACAGGATACATCGCCGCCAAGTTGTGCAATTTCTCTGATCATACTTGAAGAAATAAATTCATATTGTTCGGCTGGCGTTAGAAATACTGTTTCCAATTGCGGCGCAAGCCGCCTGTTCATTCCCGCCAGTTGAAACTCGTATTCAAAATCAGATACCGCTCGCAGCCCCCTTAAAATAACATTGGCGCCATGTTGATTAGCACAATCCACCAGCAAGTTGTCAAAGCCGATCACCTGTACATTAGAAAACTCCGGGGTCACTGCTTTTGCTAAGGCGACGCGCTCATCAAGAGAAAATAACGGCGTTTTTCCTCTGTTAACAGCCACGGCAACGACAACCTTGTCATAAAGCCTGGAGGCTCTGGCAATCAAATCCAGATGGCCATTGGTAACAGGATCAAACGTACCCGGGTAGATTGCATTAATTTGCATAGTCGATAAATTTCAAAAAGGATGTAATTTTATATCAAGGCCACTGCTTTCACATACTCATTATTAGTTAAACGGAACGTAACTTCATTTGCTTTTGCCATATTATGTTAATATTAAAGCCTCAGATTCTTTTATTTATGTTATGACTGATCAATCCAATCCTGGTCAATTAATCGATCGTTTCGGCAGAACCGTCGATTATTTGAGAATTTCCATCACTGATCGTTGTGATTTTCGTTGCGTGTATTGCATGGCGGAAGAAATGGCATTCTTGCCGCGTGCGCAAATATTAACGCTGGAAGAAATTTATACACTGGCAAAAGCATTTGCTGAGCTGGGCGTAAAAAAAATCAGGGTAACAGGCGGCGAGCCATTGGTCAGAAAAGGCGCGTTAAGCCTGCTGGAAAATATTGGCCGAATTGAAAGCTTGAATGAGCTTGTGATAACCACGAATGGCTCCCAGCTCGAAACCATGGCGGCCTCCTTAAAAGCGGCAGGCGTTAAACGCATCAATATCAGCCTGGATACACTGGATGCTGATAACTTTAAAGCAATCACCCGGACTGGCGATTTACGACAGGTGCTTAGAGGGATACATACAGCTATATCAGTCGGCTTTGAGCGGATAAAAATCAATGCCGTTATCCTTAAAGACAGGAATCATAAAGAAGTCAATGACCTGGTACAGTTTGCAGTCGACCATCGCATTGATATCAGTTTTATCGAGGAAATGCCGCTAGGCATAGTTAGCCGGCATGACCGGTCAGAAGCCTATTATTCCAGCGCTATGATCAAAAGCGATTTAGCGCGGAATTTTTCCCTGGTTGCAACTCCAGAAAAAACCGGCGGTCCTTCAAATTATTTTAACGTTGTTGGCACTGAAACTCGTGTTGGTTTTATTTCTCCGCACAGTGAAAATTTTTGCGGCACCTGTAACCGAGTGCGCTTGACCGTTGAAGGGCGGTTATTGTTATGTCTGGGCAATGAGCATTCTGTCGATCTAAAGAGGGTACTTAGGGCTAACCCTGGCAATATGGCTATTCTCAAGCAAGCCATTGTCGATGCGATGCTGATAAAGCCGGAAAAACACGAGTTTAATATCCACGAGCAAGCGGTAATATTACGGTATATGAACATGACCGGCGGTTAAAGTTAACACGCCATTAACCTGGAAAGAGCAGTTCCTTTTAGAATGAGCTACGTAATACGCCTGGTACAATGGAGATTGCCTTAAGGCAATAGCGACTGATGTCAATACAAGGCGAGTAGAATTGTCAAAACAAGAATTAAATAATCCGCAAAAATCCGGCGTAATCCTCCATGATGAGGAGAGGGTTGCTATTTCCGAAAGCAGTTTGTTGGTACCGTTGGCGAAAATTAAACAATTGGATATGAAAGCCCTTCTTACACACTTGAATATTATTAAACCAAAGAAATTCGCGCTTATCGAAAGCCTGGATTATTTTGGTAAGGATACCCGGCCAAAGAAGGCTGGTTCTTCACGATAGTCTGAAGTCTGAAGGGATAAAGCATATGCTGGAAATTGCGGGGATTGCTTTGGCTACTTTTTTTACAACGATAGGTCCTTTTGATGTGGCAGCAGTTTTTGCTGCCCTGACATCTTCGGCAACAATGTCCGATAGGCGTTCTTATGCTGTTCGCGGGATTTTAATCGCCTCTGCCATACTCGGAGTCTTTGCATTAACCGGTGATTTTTTATTGGCCAGTTTTGGTATTTCGATGGCTGCCTTAAGGACGGCGGGTGGTGTACTTTTGTTGTTAATAGGTATTGATATGGTGTTTGCCAGATCATCAGGTGCTATTACAACCACTTCGGAGGAAATTAATGAAGCCAGATTAAAGCGTGATATTTCAGTATTTCCGCTGGCAACACCTTTGATTGCCGGACCGGGAACCATGGGAGCGGTTATTTTGTTGATGGCTGACGCTAAAGGCAACTTCAGCCATCAGGCGGCCGTTTTATTAGCACTGCTGGCTATGATGTTGTTTACACTGGTTGCCTTGTTGACTGCCAGTCAAATTTATCGGTTTCTAGGAGTAACCGGAATCCAGGTCATCATGCGGATATCCGGTATTTTGCTAACGTCGCTAGCCGTTCAGTTTATTTTCGATGGTATTGCTCAGAGCGGTTTGTTGGTTCATTAAAAGTTTCCGGTGGTTACCATTCATTGACTCACAAAGTCATCACATAAATGAAACAATAGGTGCGGCTAAAGGCTCATTGTATAATTTAGCTTCAGGTTTTTTACTGTCTAATAACTCAAGGATTAATTGACGTATGATCCCAGAAAAACGCTCCATACGCCGGCGTGGCATTTATTTATTACCTAATTTGTTTACTACAGGAGCCTTATTTGCTGGTTTCTATGCCATTACTTCGGCGATGGGTGGACGCTTCGAGACTGCTGCCGCAGCAATTTTTGTGGCAATGATTCTGGATGGACTGGATGGCCGCGTGGCCCGACTAACGAATACGCAAAGCGAATTCGGTGCTCAATACGATAGCTTGTCGGATATGGTTTCGTTTGGTGCAGCGCCCGCCCTGGTAATGTATTTGTGGGCATTTTCCAGCTTAGGTAAATTAGGTCTGTTTGCCGCCTTTGTTCACATGGCAGGCGGTGCCTTAAGACTTGCCCGCTTTAATACGCAACTGACCTCTGCAGACAAGCGCTATTTTCAGGGCTTACCCAGTCCGGCGGCTGCGGCTATTCTTGCCGGGTTTATCTGGATTTGTCTGGAGTATGGTTATGATATTGAAATAGCCAAATATGTTGCACTGGTGTTAACTACCAGCACTGGCTTGTTGATGGTGAGTAATTTCAGGTATACCAGTTTCAAGGAAATCGATTTAAAAGGAAGAGTACCTTTTTTTGTGGCTATTGCCGTTATGTTGGGTATTGCATTTGTGATGGCCCAGCCACAAACGATGCTTTTCTTATTGTTTCTGGCTTATGCGATTTCAGGACCGGTTGTTACGCTGGTGTTACGTAAACGCAGATTGCATGGACGCAAATCGTAAAATCTGCTTGAGAGTGTACCATCATTCGCGTATAGTTGAGATCATGATTATTCAATACATCCCGCATTTCGAAGACCCTTTTTCTGGCGCAATGTCTGCTGAGGCAAGTTTGCGTGCATGGTTATGCCTTCCTTTAAGATTCCTGCCCTGATGGGCACACGTCTTTTTCATTAGTTTAGTTAAGTCTCCCCCTTATTTATTTGTATCAACCCAACAGTTGATGGTTCTCCATGAATGGAGTTTTTATGAAAGACAAATTAATTATATTTGATACGACCTTGCGTGATGGTGAACAAAGCCCAGGCGCATCCATGACACGCGATGAGAAAGTCAGAATTGCCAAGGCCCTGGAACGGTTAAAAGTTGATGTCATCGAGGCGGGTTTTCCTGCCGCCAGTCCTGGCGACTTTGAATCTGTTCAGGCAGTCGCCAATGTCATAAAAGACAGCACAGTCTGTGGCTTAGCCAGAGCATTGGATAAAGATATAGACCGCGCAGGAGCAGCACTTAAAGGCGCTAATCACTCACGGATTCATACTTTTATTGCCACGTCGCCGATACACATGCAAATGAAATTGCATATGTCGCCGGAGCAAGTCATTGACCATGCGGTTAAAGCTGTAAAACGCGCCCGGCAATTTACCGATGATGTCGAGTTTTCGCCTGAAGATGCCGGACGCTCGGATGAAGACTTTTTGTGCCGGATACTTGAAGCGGTTATCAATGCCGGCGCAACTACACTGAATATACCCGATACCGTGGGCTATAGCGTTCCGCCGCAATTTGGCGCGACCATTGCAAATTTGATAAAGCGCATCCCTAATTCAGATAAAGCGATCTTTTCCGTGCATTGCCATAATGACTTGGGACTGGCAGTGGCCAATTCCTTGTCGGCGGTCATGAACGGCGCGCGTCAGGTTGAATGTACGATTAATGGCTTGGGTGAACGTGCGGGTAATGCGTCACTGGAAGAAGTGGTAATGGCCGTTCGTACCCGTCATGATGTATTCAACTGTCAAACACGCATAGATACCCGCGAAATTTTGACCTGCTCAAAATTGGTTTCTTCCATCACCGGCTTTCCTGTGCAACCCAACAAGGCAATAGTCGGTGCGAATGCCTTTGCCCATGAAGCAGGCATCCATCAGGATGGCGTATTAAAAAGCCGCGAGACTTACGAAATCATGCGTGCTGAAGACGTAGGCTGGACAGCAAACCGTATGGTGCTGGGCAAGCATTCAGGCAGAAATGCCTTTAAAAGCCGAATCACTGAATTGGGTTTTGAGTTCACCTCGGAAGAAGAGTTAAATGATGCTTTTTCGCGTTTTAAGCAATTGGCGGACAAAAAACACGAAATTTTTGATGAAGATTTACAGGCGCTGATTTCAGAAGCCGGTTTTGAGGCAGAAGATGAGTATGTCAAACTCATCTCTTTAAAGGTGTGTTCAGAAACCGGCGAAGTCCCTAACGCAAAAGTAACCTTGCGGGTTGACAATAAGGAAGTTACAGGTTGTTCTAATGGCGGCGGTGCGGTGGATGCCAGCTTGAAAGCCATTGAAAAACTGGTGAAGACCAAGGCTACGTTAGAACTTTATTCTGTTAACAATATCACCAATGGTACCGATGCCCAGGGCGAAGTAACTGTGCGCCTTGAAAAAGCAGGCCGAATAGTTAATGGTTTGGGCGCTGATACCGATATAGTGATTGCCTCAGCAAAAGCTTATATCAATGCAGTAAACAAGCTGCATAGCCCCGATCAGCGCAGACATCCGCAGAAAGGGGATGTTTGAGTTTGGTACAAGGTAAATATGGCAGGCATTTTAAGCTTCGTAGGTGCGACTTTAGTCGACAATGAGCGAATTTGTCGCCCTTACAATCTTGTCATTTGTAGCCCTGGAGATTGATTTTGGATAACAAAAGACGGTTGCATTATCTCGAGGCCATGGGCATTGATGTTTGGTTGCCCAGAGCTTCAGTACCCAGTAGGCAACCACTATCATCTGAAGTTGTCCCTAACGATGCTGAACCGGAAACAACAACAGAATCAACAACCGATAAATGGGTTGCATTGCAAACCGAAGTCGCTAAGTGCACAAAATGCACTTTATGTAAAACACGCACCCAAACTGTGTTTGGCGCAGGTAATAAACAGGCTGGCTGGATGCTGGTAGGTGAAGCTCCTGGTCAGCATGAAGACGAACAAGGCCAACCCTTTGTCGGTAACGCCGGACTGTTGTTGACGGAAATGTTAAGAGCTATGGGCCTGACCAGGGAAGAAGTCTTTATCACCAACATAGTAAAGTGCAGACCACCCAATAACCGTGATCCCCATGCCGACGAAATTGAAAGCTGCAACGATTATCTACAGCGGCAACAGAAGCTGATTCAACCCAAAATCATTCTGGCTATAGGACGTATTGCGGCACAGACCTTGTTAAAAACAGATGAACCCTTAGCCAGTCTAAGAGGCAAGGTACACACTTTAAATAATACGCCGGTTGTTGTAATCTATCACCCGGCGTATTTGCTACGATCTTTGTCAGAAAAGCGCAAAGCCTGGCTGGATTTAAAATTAGCGATGCAAACAGTTAAAGATAGTGAAGGTTGACCATGCGTGGATTGTTAGACAAAATAAAAAACTTGGTTGTTTATGATGCCGATAGGGAATTCTATGCCAAAGTATTTCCCGATTCCGTGGATAGAAAAGATTTGCTGCGCCTCAGAACAATGTCTCATGCTGATTTACCTTGTGTACTGGAAATAGAAAGAAAAAACTATCAATTTCCCTGGGAAGAAGACATTTTTATAGACTGCTTTAAAGCGGGTTATAGTTGCTGGGTATGCACATTACAAGATAAAGTGCTGGGCTATAGTCTGCTTTCAATAGCGGTTGGAGAAGCGCATATACTCAATATTTCTGTAGACCCTGCCGAGCAGAAACAGGGTATAGGCCGGAAAATGCTCGAACACCTGATTGAAGTCGCCCGCGGGCGGGCTGAAACGGTTTTTTTAGAGGTCAGACCCACGAATACTGTTGCTATCGCGCTTTATGAAGATATAGGTTTTAACGAAATAGGCATTAGAAAAGGCTACTACCCCGCCGAAAATGGCCGCGAAGATGCCATCATGCTGGCGTTGCAGTTGTTCTAAAAATGTCAAACGCCGGGCAAAAAAAACCCGGACACGGGGTCCGGGTTTTTTAGATTAAGCGCTTGGCAATTCCCTACTTTCGCATGGCAACCTGCCACACTATCATCGGCGCTAAGCGGTTTCACTTCCGAGTTCGGGATG
>JAQTMV010000027.1 GCA_028714175.1 Methylococcales bacterium | reverse complement strand
CAGTCTTAAAACCGCCAGATTTGATAAGTTACGCGAGCTAAACGCTCTACATAACTCAATTTTTCTTGTCAAGTTTATGCTGGTTTTTATTGGCAGGGATATGTTCAACTGCGGTTTTTAGGTTTATGGATTGGAATATAGTGTTGGCACTTACTTTCCAGCACTTCAAATCCACCATCATCGTATTGTTTTAACCAGCGGTAAATACATGAACAATCAAAATTGTAGGCTTCGGGCTTCGGCTATATTTTCTGGACTCTGGCCGAGCATACGAATAACATTCACTGCAATTCTCCGTATATATAAAAAAGCCCCCATTATAAAATAACGGGGGCTTCCAATTCCTTAGCTGACAATCGTAATTGTCAGTTAATCATTTCATTAGATGAAAGTTGGAATTAATGGAGCATCTATCGTAACCATTTGACGGTTGCCAGCTTCATCATAGAAGAACAACAAACCAGCAAAACGGCTGTCTGGATCATAGATCAAGTCAGCTAAACGATAAACTTCCCATGCAGCATCAGAAGCAGTTACTTGAATTGTTCTTGATTGGCCAGGAGCAATCGGGCTGTTATCGCTAACAGTCAAACCTTCTTCAGCCAACAAGTCATCAGGATAACCAGTTTCGTCTTGCGCCACAGCGGAATCCATGAAACGTACTCCAGCAGTGTTGAATTCACCCAATCGAACAGCTGAATCACCATTGTTGGTAACAGTCATAGTCATTTGCATTGCACGACCTGGTACACGGTACGTAGCATCTTCAATTTTAACGCCTATCGTAGGTACAGGCATTTCAATTGATTTGATTCCACGTAACAAACCAGCTTGCAGAGGAGTTGTTATAGGGAACTTCTGATTTGTGCTAGCCATTGTCATAGCAACAATAGCAATAACACCTGCTGCAAAGCCCAATGCAACTTTTCTGTCAGTAGCAGTAATCAAAGAATCAGCCTTACCAGCGTCAACAGCTATTATACGTGGAACAAACATTGGCTTACGCGCCCAGTATGCAAGCCAGAGTAAACCAAGACCGTACCAGAAAGCGTGCCAGAAGTAAGTATTACCCAAATTATAAGTTTCCAGGTCAATAGTTTCGCCTGTCAAAGTAGTAATAGGGTTAGTAAATGATGACATTGAACCAGTAATAGTTACCCATTTACCTGGACCGATGATTGGACCACCGCCTTTCACATTCATCATTGTATGAACGTGCCAGTCACCTGGGCGACGCGCTTTCAACAATACTTTAAACTCATAAGTTTCACCCAGTTCCAAAGAAACCGAACGTGGAACCAATTGACCACCTATCCATGATCCTGCACGAATAAATACAGGTCCTGGAATACCAATGTTCAAGAAAGAGATTTCTGGTTTATCAACAGTTTCAGGCCATCCACTAAATACGAAGAATTTACCCGAGATTGTCATAGTATCATTAACAGGCACTTCTTCTTTTGACCAGTTCAGGTCAAACCAGTGAATTGTACGCATACGCATGAAAGCGGCTTGCGACTTTTCACCATGAGCAGATGCAGTTGGTGTGTAAAACATCGCTGCTGTAACAGTAATCAGCAGTGCGACAAAGGATAATTTAGCAACTTTGTCTTTTAATATTTTCATATATCCTCCTCTATAATAGAGAATCTATTGTTTTTTGAGTATCTAACGGTAATGTAATAATTCATTGAGCTACCGCCAGTCTTTTTATTATTGTTCGTTGTAACAATTATGCGGATTGAACGAAAGCGGTGCTTCCGAACCATTTGCCGAAAAAATGCCACAAGAAGTAAATCAAGACACTCACGAAACCAGAGAAGAACGCTGATACTGGAGCAACGTCTTTACCGAAGGTTCTCAGGGTACCTTTTTCAACCATTCTGATGTACTCAGGTGTACCGGTTCTTACATAGTGGTAACCTTGTAAATCAGCCAGTGTCATAACCATGCCATTGTATTCAACAGGGACATGTAAAGGCGCGATAATTGGCCAGTTACCTGGATAGAACAACAGACCCCATGCCAAACCACCAATAACCGCAGTTAATACCATGCTGTTTGACAGCATTAAAATAACATCAAGTACGATAGCACCTGGCATCAGGTTTGACGGGAATACAAAATTAACTGGGAAATATGTCCAGCCCCAGAAATTCAAGTATCTGTTGACCCACTCACCCAGGAGCAGACCTAAAATACAAATAACCGCGCCGAAAGGCAGACGATAGCGATACCAGAGTATTGCTTGAACAGCGGCAGGGAAAGTGATTGAAACGATTGGAGCTACAGTTACCCATAGACGTCTATCTTTCCAGTCAGTCCAGAAATCCCAGTCACCACCAGTCAACATATAGTGAATGTGATAACCGCCAAGAATAACGAAGAACAATGTAAAACAGATCATCCAGTCAAATGTGCGCGAAACTTTGACGGCTTCTGCGCGTGATCTTACAGCTGATTGAGATGCGCTCATTAGCTTACCTCCTAAAGGATTTAAATTATTTTTATTAATGACTATCTTCCATTTTGCTGCTTCGTCGTGAAAAAAGACGAAGCAGCGAGGAGATAGTTATTACAGTCAACTTTAACTTAATATTAAGCCAAGTCTTTTTTCAGAAGCTTAGCTATTGCCTGGCATTCTATATTCAGAACACCCAATACACCCAAAGCCGCCCATCCGAAGAATACGAAGCCATAGTGTAAAGGAGCAACAAACAACTCTTCCATAAACCAGAAAGTGTGACCCCATTCATTCAAACCAACGTTTGGCAGAATCATGAAAGGACCAACTACTGCTACCATATATTGCAAAGACAAACCTTGTTGATAGGTAGGAAGTCTGGTTTTAGCATATAAGAAAGCTGCGCCACCAGTGATGATGTAGATAGGATAGCTCAAATAGAATTCAATGATGTGACTTGGAGTAAAGTCAGTATCACGAACGATAGTTTGGTGCCATGTACCATCTTGTTCTGTAAAATAGCTAGCGCCATAATAAATAGCCCAAGCATACATTACCAACCATGTCCAATGAGTAAAGTGTCTTCTCAACTCTTCTCTTGGTGTGATTGACATCACTTTACGGTCACGAGATTTCCAGAGATAACCCCACAAAATACCAGCAGTGGAGACTTCCAGAACGAACTCAATATAAAGAAAGTTCATCCAGTAAGTTTCGAATTCGGGTGCAAATGAATCCAGGCCAGCTGACCAGCCATAGACACCTTCATACCAACGAACCCAAGCGTAAAACACGATATACAGCAAAGAGCCGAGTATCATATTTCTTTTATTTAACAGCGGTGCTTCCGCAGCATCAGCTTTCACTGATTCAGTTGTAGCTGCCATTTCTACCTCCTAAAAATTAACAAATACCCAGTCTATTATGACCAGGACTCTATAGTACAACTCCATTTCCCCACCCTTCCTTTTATTAATCAGGATTTGAGTGTCACCAAGTCAATTTAGTGAAGTGTCAGTCTACCAGTTACAACAACCTTGTCAAGTCAAAATTGTTCCCAATATCATTTTCCTTGATGCCCTTCCAGGCCTGTTAAATTTCCCTGTTCTTAAAACCTTGATTTCTGTTAAAATTCCATAAATCTTCAACAATAATTACTTATTGATTAACTTAAAGTTTATGAAAAAATATCCCACCTTATTGTTTATCGCCGGATTGGTTCTTCTTATTTTGTTTCAACAAAAGCTCGTTATGCCGTATGTTCATAAAGTTATCGCATCAGATTTGTTTCTTGTTGAGAGCAAGGATGAAGCCAGTCAATTACCCATTTCGACACCTTTATCCGGAATCGCCTTCATGCATTGTAATAACTATATTAAATCCGAACTTAGCCCTGATGTAGCCATTGTTTTTCCGGAAAAACCGCTAAACGCCTGGACTCTCGGAAATTATCAGTATCTTATTAACGCTGAAATCAACATTACCGGCGACACATCGAACAAAGGCACCAAAAAATATGCCTGTAGAATTACTTACAATAATGGCGACAATGAGGAAGGCGCTTATGATTTCGACAACTGGTCCATAATTGGAGTGTCAGGGATTGATAATATGTAGTGCTTACTTGTCCTGTTTAAATCTGCTATTGCATGACAAACTTAAGTCCGATTAGCATCAGGATAGATGCCAAAACCGGGCGTAAAAATCTTTCGGGAATCTTTGCGCTCAGATGGCTACCGACCCAAATGCCCGGCAAAGACCCTATTAACAAGCTGCCTAATAAAATCAGATCGACATTACCTAAACTAAGGTGACCGAATCCAGCAACAGCAGTAAGCGGTATCGCATGAGCCAAATCAGTACCGACAATTTTCAGCGTCGTCATTCTAGGGTAGAGAAATAACAGTGCAACCGTACCCAGCGCACCCGCGCCCACAGAAGACAGCGTAACCAGTACACCCAGCACCGCGCCGATGAGTACCGTGGCAGGTATTTGCAAGTGCTTGAAGCGTCCGGCATTCGTGGGATTGCTGTGCTCATCATCAATAGGCTTCAGTTTTGCGGCTTTATTCAATAATAGGCTACGTATTAATAGCGAACAGGCCGTCAATAGCAACGCAATGCCCAACGTAAACGTAATTGCCCCCGACGTTTCTTTGCCGATTGAGCTTAAATGTTTAAGTACGAATAATGTTATTACAGCAAAAGGTAAACTGCCCAACGCCAGCCAGCCAACGATTTTCCAATCTACTGACTCATGCTTGCCGTGATGCACCCATACGCCGCCAGTTTTAGTAATTGCGGCAAACAAAAGATCCGTACCCACCGCGACAGCAGGTTTAAATCCAAACAGGAACACCAGCAAGGGTGTCATTAGTGAACCACCGCCCACGCCGGTAAGTCCTACTAATAACCCAACAGCAAAGCCGGAAAAGGTATACGCAAAATTCATGAAAATAACCTTTGTTTAAGGCATTTAAAGGGCTGTACTATAGCGGTGAAATAGAAGAACTTTTAATGGTATTTTGTTCTATGTTTATTCTATTTAGTTATAAAGACGTTAATTATCTAAAAAGCATGCGTTACATTTCGTTATCAGGAAATATCAGCGTCGAATCAATCGAGATCGTGAAAGTAAACAAGATTTGGAATCGGCCATATACCTAATCAGGTGATCCCCCGATAAAGAATAGCCTGTATCGTTCAATTACTTACATTGCAGAAGCCGCCAACGCCGCTCCTGCAATGATATATTTATCCCTGGCAATCGACTTGAACCTAATCAGTCTTTTCCACATCGAACACTGTTCCGCGACAGGCGATCACTTTCACCCTGGTCTTAATATCACAGTCTTCGCCATGAACCTTCCAGATGGAATCATCCACTTTTATTTTTCCCTGACCATTTTTTATAGGTTCGTACAAATTGAAAACCCTGCCTACATATTGGGCGCCTCGCTTATTTAACAAGGGTTGATCAGTTTCTATAGGATGTCTTTTTCCATAATACCGCCACGCCGTGATGGTAATCACCGACAGTATGGAAAAAACAAAAATCTGCACATCCATGCTGATTGAGGGTATTAGCCATACCATAACGCCCGTTATAAATCCGGATACTGCCATCCACAGAAAGAAAAAACCGGGTGCCAGTATTTCTATAACCAGAAAAGCAAGGGCTAGCACCCACCAGTACCAAAAAACAAATATCAGTTCAGCCATAATCTAGCTCTTTTTAGTTATGGCTTCTTTTGCCAGTTCGGTTATGCCACCAAGAGCGCCAATGACACTGGAGGATTCAAGCGGCATAAAAATCAGCTTGCTGTTTTCTGCCGATGCAATGCCTTTTAAGGCTTCAATGTATTTTTGTGCTACAAAATAATTAATAGCCTGTATATCGCCTTTGCCTATCGCTTCCGACACCATCAATGTCGCCCTGGCTTCGGCCTGAGCCAGGCGTTCGCGTGCATCCGCATCCCGGTAAGCGGCTTCCTTGCGGCCTTCTGCGTCCAGAATCGCTGCCTGTTGAGCACCTTCCGCACGCAAAATTTCAGACTGCCGTAAACCTTCAGCCTCCAGAATGGATGCGCGTTTTAAACGTTCGGCTTTCATTTGTCTGCCCATCGCTTCAACCAGATCTTTGGGTGGAGCAATGTCCTTGATTTCAATACGGGTTGCCTTGATTCCCCAGGGCGTTGTCGCATCGTCAACAACGGTAAGCAATCTGGCATTGATGTCATCCCGGCGGGACAGCAGTTCATCCAGATCCATTGATCCCATGACGGTACGAATATTGGTCATCACCAGATTCAGAATAGCCCAATCCAGTTTACTGACTTCATAAGCGGCTTTGGCAGCATCCATGACCTGATAAAAAACCACGCCATCCACCGTCACCATTGCATTATCCTTGGTAATGACTTCCTGTGACGGCACATCCATTACCTGTTCCATCATCATCATTTTCCTGCCGATACGGTCGATAATCGGCATGATAATGTTCAATCCTGGTGTTAGCGTATTGGTATATTTACCAAAACGCTCGACCGTATATTCCATTCCCTGAGGAACCGACTTAACGCTCATAAACACCAGCACAACAGCGAAAATAAATAAAACTAGGACAAAAACACCAAAACCGCCCATAGAGCCTCCTGATTTTGTAAATAGAAAAAGCTCGAAGTGAGCTTTCTTTGACACGGAATGTGCCGTTTATAATTGATTGCCTAAGGCCATACGATACCTTGATTAAACATCTGTAAACCCAATGCAAACAATTCAAACCTTCACAAGACAAAACCGTTAAAATAGGCTTTGTTTTGCAAATAGCAACGCGTCTAAATAATAGTGTAAATTCATTTTAATGAACATTAACAGGTAAATATAAATGGTAAACTACGCCATCAACTTAGGGATGTGGACAATCCTTTTTTTCATTCTCGGGATGTATAAGCCTCAGTGGCCCTTGTTCTTTTTGAAAAAACCGAACAGATTTATCATCGTTGTGATAACAACAATTTTAGTTATGATCACTTTGACACTTTATGGAGAGGGCACACGGCGCTTCAAATTGGAGCAAGCCACTAAACTACAGGTTCCTCAAGACGTGGCCCCAGCCGTTCCGGTTCCGGTTCCTGTGCCTGAAACGCCGGTAACTAAATAAAGTTTGTATCTGCCAAGGCAATGTAAGGAGAACTCATGCTAAAAAAAATTTTACGCTGGCTACTGATTTTACTATACAGGATTGATGTTACCGGTCTTGACAACTATGAAAAAGCCGGAAACCGGGTGTTAATCATTGCCAATCATACATCCTATCTGGATCCATTACTGCTGGGCGTATTTTTACCCGATGACATAACTTTTGCGATCAATACGCAGGTTTCCCAACGTTGGTGGTTAAGACCTTTTTTGAGGTTATCGCAAGTGTTCCCGATGGATCCCACACATCCCTTATCATTAAAGGATTTGATTCATCATCTGCAAAATGACATCAAGACTGTTATTTTTCCTGAAGGTCGCATTACGATAACCGGATCATTAATGAAAGTTTATGATGGCACCGGTATGGTCGCCGACAAATCAGAAGCCGTCATTTTGCCTGTACGCATAGCGGGCGCCCAATATACGCATTTTTCAAAGCTGCACAGAATCGTCCGTTTACGTTTATTTCCTAAAATCACCATTCAAATTTTACCGCCTTCGCATATTTCTGCTCCCCAAAATCTCAAGGGTAAAAATCGCCGTATCTATTGCGGTCATCATTTAGCGGATATTATGACTAAAATGATGTTTACCACCAGCCCTTACCGGCAAACCATTTTTAAAAGCCTGCTTGAAGCCCGTAAGATACATGGTGGTAAACATGTCATTATAGAAGACCTGGAATCCATCCCGCTATCCTATAACAGCTTAATCATGCGCAGTATTGCTTTAGGCAATGAACTAAAAGGCATCACGGAAAGCGGTGAGCACGTCGGCGTTTTTCTGCCCAACTCGACTAAAACCCTGATTACTATCCTGGGCTTGCAGTTACACAGTCGCATCCCCGCAATGTTGAATTATTCAATTGGTTCCTCAGCTATGCTCTCTGCCTGTCAAACGGCTCTCGTTAAAACCGTTTTAACATCCCGACGCTTTATAGAGCTGGGTAAATTATACGAAGAAGCCGAGCAGTTAAGTAAACAGTGTGTGTTAGTGTATCTGGAAGATTTGACCAAAAATATTTCAGCGCTGGACAAATTTACTGCATTGATAAAAGGCAGAACTGCTGATTTTTGGTATGAATATGAACAATACAGTCCTGACGGCCCGGCGGTGGTTTTATTCACCTCCGGCTCGGAAGGAGCGCCCAAAGGTGTAGTGCTTTCCCATGCCAACATTCTGGGCAATCTTAAACAATTAGAAGCCTGTATCAGTTTTAACTCCCGGGATATAGTGCTCAACTTTTTACCCATGTTTCATTCCTTTGGCTTTACCGTCGGCACCATACTACCGATTATTAGCGGCATGAAAGCATTCTTTTATCCAACACCGCTGCATTATGGCGTCATCCCTGAAATTGCTTACGAAATCGATGCAACCATCATGTTTGGCACCAATACCTTTCTAGCGGCTTACGCTAAAAAAGCCCACCCGTACGACTTTTATAATATGCGTTATGTGGTTGCCGGCGCGGAAAAACTGCAGGAAAGCACCCGTCAGGTTTGGGCTGACAAATTTGGTATTCGTATTTTGGAAGGTTATGGAGCTACCGAAACGGCCCCCGTAACCTCGGTTAACACCCCTGTATATTATAAGGCGGGTACCGTTGGCCGGTTCATGCCGGCTATGGATTATGAGCTGGAGCCTGTTGCGGGAATTAATGATGCAGGACAACTGCATGTCAGCGGCCCCAATATCATGCTGGGTTACCTTCTAGCCGATAACCCCGGTAAACTGGTTCCACCTGAATCCATTTATGGCAAGGGTTGGTATAACACCGGCGATATTGTTCATGTCGATGATGAAGGCTTCATCAGCATTCGCGGTCGTAGTAAACGTTTTGCCAAAGTCAGTGGAGAAATGGTCTCCTTGACCGCTGTAGAACAGCTGGCTATTAATGCCTGGCCTAATGCACATCACGCTGCAATCGGCTTATCCGATGCAAGAAAAGGTGAACAGGTTATTCTGGTTACCACACAAAAACAGGCAACCATTAGTGATCTGATGGCGGCATCGCCAGGAGTTGCTCCTATCAGTCTGCCCAAGAAGATTTTGATCGTAGATGCAATTCCGCTTATGGCAACGGGTAAGGTCAATTATCCCGCTGTTACCGCATTGGCAAGCGCTAACCATTGACATTTTTAGTGTCCGGAATAAAGAAGCTGAAAGCCGGATTGAACAATAGTTGCAAAATCATTTTAATCACGCCTAAAAAGAGGTTCATAATGACTTATAGTCCCGTTAGTTGTTACAGCGGATTAACTGCTGGATGACGATTATATGCTATTTTTGCAAGAAGAAATCTGGACTAACTGTATTTAGACAGCAAGAGGGGCAGTCACAAGCAAGGATTTTCTTCTGTATTTACCGTTCTTTGTGGTTTACTGAGGTTTAATGTTAATTATTTATTGCTCTACCTTGATAACTAACATAAATTAATGCTACCAATAAAATAATGAGGGCTTTTATGTCTATTGCAACGCCAGTCCACACAGAAAGAAGACAGCAGGCTTGTCAACTAATAACCGAATTACAAAACGAAAGACAGGAATTATGGTCTTTGTATTGTCATGTCGCCGAATTAAAGCCTTTTTCAGCTAATGATGCAGTAAAAACTTTATTGACACAGTTTTCGCAAATACTGGTTGATTATGTTTCCCTTGGCCATTTTGGTGTTTATGATCGTATACTTGCAGGCACAGAGCGCCGTCAGCGTATTCTGTCCATCGCAACAGCGATTTACCCCGAGTTTTCATCAATCACGGAAGAAGCAATTACATTTAATGATAAGTATCAAAATATTGAAGAAATAAATTCTTTTGATGAGCTGGAACAGGATTTATCAGTTTTGGGCGAAAGTCTGGCAAAAAGAATTGATTTGGAAGACCGGCTTTGTGAGTTGATGCAGCAATAGGTTAGTAGCTGCAGACCACACAGAAGAACTTTTTTAAAGAAGCAAGCTGCTTGTTTCAATAACTCCCGGGGGGACTTTAGCCAGCCAGTAAGGTGAGCAGGCAACTAAAATCAATGTCGGGCCAGGGCAATATAACCCGACAACTCTTTGAAAATATTGGGTCATGTTATCGCTAACCAAAGATAACGCTCTATACAGCCTTGGCACTTTAATTTTTTAACGGTTTATCAATTGCTTTAGGCGTTTCTGCTCCATCGCTTTGAGCTGCATTCTTAATGTATATTTTTTTTAAACGTTCAAACGCAGACCATAAGGTTTTATCCATTACAGTGTTGTTGCCGATAGAAACAATCAGACGGAGTAGTTCGGGTATTTTAGTTTTAGTAGAAGCAGTGATGTATACGGGTTGTACATAGAGTACGCTATTTCCCATCGGTAAAATAATCATGCGTCCCATGTCAACCCTCGACCCTCCCTGACCCCATAACGTAAATTGCGCAGATATTTCCGGATTTTGGTTAATCAATGCTTCAACCTGTGCAGGGCCGTTGACCTGCACTTCCTTGCCGAACTTGAAAACCGTAATGCCGGGTTTGTAATCCAGACCGCATTTTTTTTTATCCAATATGCCGGCAACTCCTACCATACTGAGATTAGGCCTATTAATCGGTGTCATGGGATTGATCATGACAAATTCTTCCCTGTTATTACAGCTTCCAAAATCCATCGTCTGATAATAAGGCAATACAGGCTGTCCGCGGACATCTGCAAATTGCCAGGTTTCAGCCTGTTCATAGAATAATTCAGGACTAACCTGATGGTATTTGGCATAAACTTTCATCTGCATATAAAAAAGATCACGGGGATAACGTAAATGCTGCCGTAATTCAGTTGGCATCTCATCCAGATTTTTAAACAATCCTGGATATGCGCTGCTGTATGCCTTGATAATGGCATCTGATGGATCAGAAATATAAAAATCGACATCGCCATCGTAGGCATCGACAACAATTTTCACTGAGTTGCGAATATAGTTGAATTTTTCATCGCCATCCAGGTAATCATCGGCGGCAGGTTTGGAAACCGGATACGAGTTAGATAAGGTGTAAGCATCCTGTATCCAGTAGAAACGATCCTTGACTATCACCAGATACGGATCTTTATCCTGATGCAGGAAGGGTGTCAGCTTTTTGATGCGCTCATTGATGTTTCTGCGCATCTTGAGTTTACTCTGGTCAGAGATATTGATTGAAAAGAATATTTTTTCATCTTTAAAATAAAAGGCAAATAATGCTTTTCTGAACAGGGATGGAATGGAAATACCCCCTTCCCCATGGTAAGCTGCAACCAAGTCTGGTGGACCAGAACCGGCAATTCCTACGATATCAAGTTTGTTGGGGACTATCGCGTAGTCGAGCTGCTCCTGACCGTAGTAGATATCAGGATTTTTTACGCTGAAGCCGACATCGGAATACATATTTAAATCGCGTAAATACCAGACTAAAGGTCTTTCAGCATCCTGTGCAGCAGGACTGGCGACAGCGCCATAGCCATGGGTATAGCGCAAATGGGTGTTTTCCCAGTTTTGCGCTTCAGCCGGCAACCTCGATATATTGATTTCTCTCGCCGCCAGATTAACCTGCCGGGTATGGTCCAGAATAAAATAGCGATCTTCATCGACGCTCAAGAATTGGTAGTACGGTCTTATCTCCTGTAATTGCTTATAGCCATCGATGAGGTATTCTCTATCCCATACCGGAATATTCTCAAAAAATTTCTGAGTGCCCCAGGTATTGATGTCCTGCGTGGCATCCAGCTTGATGTTCAAGTCTATTGTCTCGATATTTCTTAAATCATAGGCATCCAGTGTGGCATTAATATTGTGCTGGATAAACGGCTTTTCTGTTTTAACCGGATTCGGATTAACAATATATTTCTGAATTAAATCAGGTATAAATTGAACCTTCGGCAACCCTAGAACACAGAGAAAAATGGTGAGTGATATTAACAAGGGCGCTTTGATACGGTGCTTTTCTGAAAAAATAAACAGGATCGCAGTCAATGCTGTTGCCAGAAAGGTCACTATTCCCAGCCATATAAGCGGCAGTTTATAGCGTATTTCTACAAATCCGGGGCCATAAAATACCGGTTCGTGTACGTCAGTATAAAGCAGCGAAAACCGATGCAGCAGGAATCCCCAGACTACAAATGCGACAACAAAGCCGATTAAAATAGTTAAATGAACTTTAGCACCCAATGGGAATTCTTTTTTTTGATCGGGTACAAAAATATGCTCCAGCCAATACAGAATACCTACCATACAAAATATCAGAATGGCTGTTATCAATAACTCTTTCTGGATAAGCTGGTAAATGGGATAAAACAGCATGTAGAAACTGACATCATTTCCGTATACCGTATCGGTTACGCCCGAATCACTGCCAAAAAAGAACAGTAATGACGTTTCCCACTGATTATAAAAAGGTATGGCAACAAATATGGCCAGCGCTAACGATATCGGCGTATAAACTTTTACTGATCCACTCATGAACTTGTCAGCAAAACGCTGAAATCGGCGGCGCTTATCTAATTTATTGAGAACTTCATCCGGCGGATTTATACCCAGATAACGGGATGCAATCCAGAAATGAAAAAAGAAAATGGTAAAGAATGCCAGCGTTACGCCGCCGGAAATAAAGAACTTGTAGAGCAATCTTAACCAGAAATAAGCCTCAAGCTTTAATGATTGAAACCACCATAAATCCACAAACAGATCAAGAAATATGAAATAGAAAGCGACATATAAAATAAGAGCGATGACAAGTATCGCTCCAGTTATCGCGGGTATAAACTTCAGGTTCCGCATGGTGTCCTCTTTTAGGTATGTACTTAACGATGCCAGGGTTGTATATGTTAGATATAGACAACATACATCTAATCCAATAAATATTTTAATGTCTGTATTCTAACACCCAATAAGCTGTTCGTAATGATTTACACGCAGAGTGGGAAGGCGCGCCTGTAGGAGCATAAAAAGGAGGGAAATCTTTTAGCAAGGAGCGGTTGGAGACTGGCATTGACCCCAAAATGCCATGGTTACGAAAAAATTTGGCATTTTTGCCGTAACGTAGCCCCAAATTACAATTAACAGAAATTCCTTTATTAATGTCAGTTCCGGTTGCCATATCAAGCTTGACGATACGCATCTGGTGCCAGCGAAACCGGGGCGACTAGGAGCGTATCGGTCTTAAGGCTCATAGTTGTTCTCACCCAAAGAAATACAAAAAAAATCACACGAATCAAGCGAAAGCACGCTTTTTTGGCATTATTTCTCCTAAAAAACCATTGAGTTTTTGCCGGTGGCGTTCATCGCTCGGTATCTTAGACTTGGTGTTTTTCTCAGCCCAGGCGTAATGCGTGTAAGGCGTGCTCTGCAAAGCAAATTCATCCAGCTGTCTATGCCATAATCAGCAGGCGTTTTATGCAGCATAATATAACGCACGATGCGCTGCCGCTGAGCAGACAAAAGCTGCGCTCTATGCACAGGTGCTCGCACGAACAGCGCGTTAAAACCTCCGTGTAAATAGTTGTCGAGCCAATGCGTCAACGTTTGCCGACGAACCTTTTGCTGGCGGCACACCGCCGCTAAGCTCTGGCCGTCACCGCTTTCAGCGCTAAAAGCCGTCTGCGTTGCCAATATTTTTGATACCCATAATACTGTTATTGCCAGGCTTCCCGGTCTTGAGGTGCTCGATACTGATGGCGTATTCTGCGGATCATTGCCTCCTCCATAGATTCACTGTTTCGCGAACTTAAAAGTATACGATTTTTGAATCAAATGGGAGTAAGTGCTGGCCAAGGCTTGTTCAAAACATAGGTATAGAAGAATTTAAGACCGTACAAATCAAATTTAACGCTACTCCAGGAATGCGATTCCAGCAAATCGCTGAAATAATCGGTCAACTGCGATTCGGACAGATCATCAATTTGATAATCGAAATACGCACCGATGAGCCGCATGACGCGGGCGTAGGCCTCTATCGTCTTGGGCTGAAGTCCTTTAAGCTTAAGGTGTTTAAGATGCGTTTGATCATTCTGCTTGAAATCTATTTCGGATGATGATGTCATTGCTTTGTAACCTCATTATTTGGTGTTGAACGATCCCCTCTGATTGAGGGTTTGATGTTACATTTTAATAGATTAATCGGTCCCGGGGCTTTTCTCCGCGATAGCGGCATCGTCCAACATGGCGCTCAACCGGAGCGTGGAAGTAATACGGTTTTTTTTCAGCTTTCCGGGCCGCGCCCGGTTAGCTCTACGTTAGTGCGGCAAGCGAAGCTTGTCGTTTCTTTCAGGGTTAAAGTCCCTGACGGGAAGGCGATGGATTGTCTTCATAAGGTCTAACCAACTAACCGTATCGAGTGTTGAACTGAAGTAACTGGGGTCACCCATTAGCCTGCCGTTGTCAATAAGCCAAAAAAACCCCGCGCAGGACGGGGTTTGTAACCCCGTCCTGAACGTTTTGAAGCTTACTCTATTTTTGAAACATACTTGAAACCCTGCGGACGGGGTAAAATAACCCGTCCGGCTTTGGGCAATAACAAAATAACTCTACTTCCCCATCAAGGCCCATCTCAACTGCCATTGATGTTCCGCATCCAAAGTCTGTAGATATTGGATTTTGCTGCGCGAGCCATGCGCCATCGGCAGGCCTTCCCGATATACCAGACGCTGGCTTGATGAAGACGCGACCCGGTCGCCCGGAGTAATAATGCCGGTCAGATTTAACGGATCGGCGGTGCTGAGCACAGTCAATTCGGCTTCTTTACCAATTTTGCGGATATCTTTTAGCAGGCTGAGCGCTTCGGGCAGGGCGAACTGTTCGCCGGCAAAGCCTTGTACGAAACGGCCGCCGCGAATGTTGCCGCGAGCTTCCAGTCGGCGGTAGATATAAAGCAATTCCCGCCAGCTGGGGATGCCTTCTTCCCGTTCGAGAACTTTGCGAAACACCACGCCATAACGCAGCAGTAAAGTTCGTGCGATATGCTCGACGTGTTCATAGCTGTCTGTAAAGGGGGCTCGGGACGGACGTAATAATGACCATCGGCCTGCAGCCGCCATGGGATCATGGGTGGGGTAGCGTTTGCTGCGCCGGTGCAGGATTTTCTGCGGCATAACCAGCATGCGCAGGCCCTGGTAGCTGTCGGAGGTAATCAAACCGGAGGCGGCCAATTCGCCCAGCGCTTCTTCGAGTTGAGTTTTCAGCAAGCCGGTTTCGCTGATCAGTTCCTGAAAAAAACTGGCGCCCCATTCTTTCAGCGCGGCATAAACTTTCAGGGCGTTGCCGGACAATTCCATAGCGGCTTTATCGGGAAGTGCTGACAAATGCCGCCAGTAGTCGATATTGGCGCGCGAGATCAGCGCAATCGGCGTGGTTTTCCCGGCCGATTTCGGATTACTTTCGCCAGGCTGTTTTAATCTTAGCCAGATAAACCGGCCTGCAGTGCAGAGTTGGTCCAGTTCCGAAGCAAAATAGGGCTTTATACGCCTGGCCAATATCTCTGATTCCCAACAGGAAGCGGGCAGGTTGCAGCCCTCTAGCTGCTGCAAAACCTTTGCCAGTCCGGCTTCGCCGGTTACCGGATCATGCAAACCATGCCAGCGGAACAAAAAACGCATAAAGTCTGACGGGGCTACCGGTTCTATTTCACTGCGCAGCTGTTTTAACGTGTAACGGTGTATGCGTGCCAATAAGCCCCGTTCACACCATTGGATGGCTGATGCGCCGGGCGTAAAATGGCCCTGCAGCAAGGTGCCCTGCTGTTCCAGGGCCAATAAGGCCAGCTCGATTTTTGACGTCGCGAATTCCAAAGGTTCGGCGAGCTGTTCTGCTGTGGCAGGGCCAAATCCTTCCATGCGGCTGCGTATGATTTCCTGCAAAATGTCTTCGTAGGTTAAAGGCTTGTCTGGCGGTACTGCGGCAATGGCAGGAGACAATTTAGCGTCCGGAAACAATATCTGTAATTCGTACAGGCGTTCGGCGGCTACCCAGAGACGTTGCCCATGCGGCAAGATCATGACCGCTGCCCTTTGGTCGTTCTGCAATACGTCAAGCATGCCAGAAATGCTTTGGGTTATAGGATGCTGCTTTGATAACGGGCCACGCTCGCCTTCCTGTTCCGTCATGAAGCCGAGGATGACTAAAGCCTCATGCAATTCATCTTCATTCCGTGTTTCCGGCCAGGCTTCGTTACATACGCGTTCTATAGCTTCCGGATTTAAACGGCCGATTTCAGCTGCCTCCTCTGGGCTGCCGAAACGGCGCTGCTGTATCGCCAAAGTCCGCCTTTCTTCTGCAGGCGCATTATCGAGAAAGGCATAGGCTTTCGCATTAATGATTTCCTGAGCCATCGGCGACGGGCTGGTCAGGTCGCGGGTAATAATTGTGATGCTCCCGTTTTCAATCCCGCTTAGTAATTGCTGTAAACCGTCGATATCCATCAATTCATGAAGACAGTCCCAAAGCGTCTGATTGACCAGCGGATGAGCAGGCACTTCCCTGTCGCCGGCGATATTTTCGAAACACGCCAGCTGATCCGGAAAGATGATGGCGATCAAGTCTTCCGCATCGTTTCTTTGAAAATACGCCGGTACTTTTTTTCCTGCGCGGTTACGAGGCACAGCCAGCGCTGTATTGGCGACCCAGCGCCAGCGCGTTGGAAACATTGGCGCGGCCAACAGCGCCTGTATCAATACGTCTTTCACGGTATCCGCCTTGAGATAACCGGCTGGCTCTTTCAACGGGAAGCTATGCGTAGGCCCTAACGAAAGGACGATATTATTTTCATTGGCGGCTGCCTGTAATTCGAAATTGAAACGGCGGCAAAAGCGTTTACGCAATGCCAGACCCCAGGCCTTATTCACTCGGGAACCGTAAACAGAGTGGATGACGAAATGCATATCGCCGGTTTCATCGAAAAAACGTTCGAAAATGATGTTGTTAAACGTGGGCAGCACCGTTAGTGCGGCCTTGGCGGTCGCCAGATAATCATATAACTGCTCGGCCGCTGCGGCAGGTAAAGCCAGCTCGTTAAAGATAAATTGGCGGGCTTCATCTTCTCCCAGTTCCAGCAGATGATCGATAGTGGCCGTCAGCTCCGATACCGCGGCAGACAGTTCATAGCTGCGTCCCGGCGCTTCGCCGAACCAGAAAGGGATATTCGGCGGCTGGCCGTGGGCGTCCTCGACAAAAACCTTGCCTTGTTCGATTTTGAGCATCCGGTAGGAGCTATTGCCGAGTTGAAAAATATCGCCCGGTAAGCTCTCAAAGGCGAAATCTTCGTTTAACGTGCCGATAAACAAGCTTTCAGGCTGTAAGATGACATCATAATCGAACTGATCGGGGATGGCGCCGCCGTTCATGATGGCGGTCAAGCGGGCGCCTTTTCGCGGCCGCAGTACGCCGTGAACGACATCGCGGTGCAAGTACGCGCCGCGCCGTCCGCGCCGGGTGTGATAACCGTCGCCAAGCATTTTAACAACGGCCGTATATTGATCCAGAGTTAACGAACGATAGGGCCAGGCTTTAATAATGACCTGAAACAGTTCCTGTTCCTGCCATTCCCTGCAGGCGACTTCGGCTACGATTTGCTGCGCCAGTACGTCGAGAGGGTGATCGGGAATTTGAATGCTATCAAGCTGGTCTTTTGCGATAGCTGCCAACAGGCCAGTGCATTCCAGTAAATCGTCACGCGATAACGGAAATAACCGGCCCTTGGGTATTGCGCCAAGACTATGCCCGGAGCGGCCGACGCGCTGCAGGAAGGCCGCAATCGTATGCGGTGATCCCAACTGGCAGACCAGATCGACATCGCCGATATCGATGCCGAGCTCTAATGAAGCCGTCGCCACCAAAGCTTTAAGCTGACCCTGTTTCAGCCGATGTTCTGCCGATAATCTGTGTTCCTTGGCAAGACTGCCGTGATGAGCCGTTACCGCCGCTTCGCCCAGCCGGTCGGCCAGCGCGGCTGCGGCACGTTCGGCCAGTCGCCGCGTGTTGACGAAAATCAGCGTGGTATGATGTTCATTAATCAACTGTTCCAGGCGGTCATAAATTTCAGTCCAGACCTCGTTGGCCATAACGGCTTCCAGCGGGGAACTGGTGACTTCAACCAGCAAATCGCGCTGCCTGACATGACCTGTGTCAATGATAGTGCAGGGCACGTTGCGATGACCTGTCAAATAATGCGCTATCGCTGTGAGCGGCTTTTGGGTGGCAGACAAGCCGATGCGTACCGGCGGCTGTCCGGTTAATTGTACAAGCCGCTCCAGCGACAACATCAGATGAGCGCCGCGTTTGTTGCCTGCCAGCGCATGAATTTCATCAACGATGACGCTGCGAACGGTTTTCAGCATTTCGCGCCCGGATTCCGAAGTAAGCAGGATGAACAAGGATTCCGGCGTCGTAACCAGGATATGAGGATGAAATCGTTTCATCGCTGCGCGTTCGGCTTGACTGGTATCGCCGGTTCGCGTTTGGGCTCGTATGACGACGCCAGGTAAAGAGTCTTCCAGCAGAGCCATGCCGATGCCGGTCAACGGTTGTTCCAGATTTTTATGGATATCATTCGATAGGGCTTTTAACGGCGAGATATAAAGCACCTGTGTCTGGTCGGGCAATGAAGACGCCAGTCCTTGCTTAACCAGTTCGTCGATGACGGCCAAGAATGCTGCCAGCGTTTTACCCGAGCCCGTAGGCGCTGCGATCAGCGTCGATTGCCCGGCCTGAATGGCAGGCCAGGCCAGGCATTGAACTTCTGATGGTGCTGCAAATTGACTTAGGAACCAATCGGCTACCACCGGGTGAAACGAGCTTAAAACTGGAGACATGAAAACCTTAAGTCTGAAAAATTACGTTATGAAAGCAGATGAGCAACGCGTTCGAAAATTTAAACTTTGGCATTGTACTAAGGCGAAAAGTTTTTGGAAGTATAAAGCTTTAATACAAGACTCGATAACTCTTTGCTTCGTGCGTCAAATCGCTGTACATTTTATAAGCAATTGAAAAACAACATCTTCCATAATGAGAATTGCCGTCTTCAAAAAAGACAGTACACTTTGCAACTATTTTGATTCAGCTGCTCAACTCAGGCAGACGAATCGCTTTGATCATCGGACATTCATGAAATTTTTTGGTACTCCAAATCCCGCTTTTCTAAAGCTGCTATCTTTTCGCGTCCTGATCGTTCTCGCCTACCAAATAATGGCGACCGTTGTGGGCTGGCACATCTACGAACTGACGCATGACACATTTGCACTGGGGTTGGTCGGACTGGCCGAAGTCATCCCCTACTTCTGCTGCGCGCTGTTCGCAGGTTATGCGGTAGATCACCATTCCCGTCGCATGTTCGGTGTGCTCGCCTGCCTGATGCTGTTTCTCACCGCGCTGACACTGGCTGCAGTGTCAGCAGGTCGGATTGGCGGCAATCCTTCGATGTGGATCTACTGCTCTATCGCCTTTTCGGGGGCGGCGCGTGCGTTTATCAGTCCATCATATACCGCCATGTTCGCCCTGATTCTGCCGCGTGGTCAATATGCTCGAGCCTCGGGAATCGGCAGTTCCGTGTTCCAGTTCGGCTTAGTGGCAGGTCCCGCATTAGGCGGTATCCTGGTCGGATGGGCAGGCAAGACGGCAGCCTATGGCGTTGCCGCCAGCCTTTGCCTGGGTGCCGCTGTGGCACTGCTGTCACTGCGTATCAAGGAACCTCCTCCGGCGGCAAGCGCACCCATCTTTACCAGCATCGCCGAAGGACTGCATTTCGTGTTTAGCAACCAGATCATCCTCGGCGCGCAGTCACTGGATATGTTTGCCGTGCTGTTCGGGGGCGCGGTTTCCATGCTGCCTGCATTCATTCACGACGTCTTTCATTACGGTCCGGAGGGACTTGGGATTCTTCGTGCCGCGCCGGCAATCGGTGCCGTGATGACAGGGCTATTGCTCGCCCGCCATCCAATCAATCTGCATGCCGGACACTGGCTGCTGGGAGCCGTGGCAGGGTTCGGCTTCTGCATGATCGGCTTTGCTCTATCAACAAACTTCTGGCTTGCCGGGCTACTGTTGATGCTCTCCGGTGTTTGCGATGGAGTATCGGTGGTCATGCGCACGACCATCCTGCAACTGGCGACACCCGATGCCATGCGCGGCCGCGTTTCCGCTATCAACGGCATCTTTATTGGCTCATCGAACGAACTGGGTGCTTTTGAGTCGGGTGTTGCGGCGCGCTTGATGGGGCTGGTGCCGTCGGTGATTTTCGGAGGGGTGATGACGCTGGCCGTGGTTGCTGCAATGGCAAAACTGGCACCGAAACTGCGCCGGCTGGAGCTTCACCAACTGCATTGATACGTTGATAACGCCTTGAAAATATAATAGATTTTTTGCTAATAACCGCTTTTGGTCGAGAATTGCCAGCGGCTTGACTAATTTCAAAGCTTCTCGACCATTCGAAATGAGTCGAAACTTGCCATTTTCACCATGAAGAACGAACAGCTTTTAACAAGTAACGGCCTCATCCTATTCCGCATGTTTTATCGGCAAAAAAATAGCAGTCTTTTCAAGTTATTCTTGTACACTTAAATCTTTAGCCAAAAAAATCATCCATGGCCTCAATAAGTGAGCGTTGTAAACTTGTGCTTCGGTATTTGCCCACGAGAAAACAATAAAGGCAAAATGCTCTTAAATTGGCCAACAATGCAATAGCAATGAACATGTACACTATCATGGCGGTGAATTCATTCATCAGAAAGGCTATCATGAGCATAGCCGTGAGGCTCAAGACGAACGGAATGGTTGTTTCAAGTGTCGAAAGTTTAGGTTAAATTACCATGTAAATAATCGGAATTCAATTTTCAAATAATTTATTAAAGTAATACTATGCCTTACTTAAAATAATAAGGCTTTTAGCGTTTGATAGTTAATAATTACCCTATTAAATGATGGCTTGAAAGTCATGTTACAATTACGTTAAAGTGTACAAATTTGTTGGCATACGGCAAGCATAACAACTGGAGCCGGACTCGAAAGTACAGCTCTAACACCCGGACAATTTGGAGGAAATACGTGTGGCAGTTATAAAAATATCCCCGGAACAGATCACCAAAAAAAAACGCAGAGGTCCTAAAGGTCATGCAGTTGATCCGGTGTCGTTGGAAGAGGTAAGGAAGCTCCTGGGCGGCGAATCCCGCCAACGGGATTTATTGATTGAGCATTTACACAAAATTCAGGATTACTATCGGCATATTTCGTCCAGACATCTGGTCGCACTTGCCCATGAGATGAATCTTGCCACTACCGAAGTGTTTGAAGTGGCCTCTTTTTATCATCATTTTGATGTCGTCAAAGAAGGCCAAACGCCTCCTCCAGCGCTGACTGTACGCGTTTGTGAATCGCTGTCTTGTGCAATGGCAGGCAGCAATAACTTGTTTCTGGCGCTGGAAAATGGTCTGGGTAATAAAGTCAGAGTGCAAAAAGTCCCCTGCGTCGGCCGTTGTCAATATGCGCCGGTTGCTGTTGTCGGTCAAAATCCTGTCGACCGGGCCACTGCCGAAACAGTGCTTACAGCTGTTGAACACAATGCTGTTAAAGCCAAAATCACCGACTATATCAGTTTCGAACAGTATAAAGCAGATGGCGGCTACCAAACCCTGAAACAGCTAATTGAAGACAAAATAGACGCCGACAGCATCATCCAAAAGATGGAAAATTCCGGTCTTCGCGGTTTGGGTGGCGCAGGTTTTCCTGCCGGCAGAAAATGGCGTATCGTTAAAGGTTTTGACGGCCCGCGCTTAATGGCTGTCAATATCGACGAAGGCGAACCGGGTACGTTTAAAGACCGTCATTATCTGGAACACGATCCACATCGTTTTCTGGAAGGTGCTATTATCGCTGCCTTAACTGTCGGTTGCGACGAGATTTATATTTATCTGCGCGATGAATATGCCGGCTGCCGCGAGATTTTGACCAAAGAAATTGCCAAATTGCATAACAATCCGCCGTCACCACTCTATAACTATAGGATGCCGCCAATTCATTTACGGCGCGGCGCCGGTGCTTATATCTGCGGCGAAGAGTCGGCAATGGTAGAATCCATCGAAGGCAAACGCGGCATGCCGCGTTTAAGGCCGCCGTTTCTTGCAGAAGTCGGTTTGTTTGGACGGCCAACGCTGGAACACAATATGGAGACCTGTTACTGGGTCAGAGATATAATCGAAAAAGGCCCTGAGTGGTTCGCCTCGCACGGCAGAAACGAACGCAAGGGTCTGCGTTCTTTCTCTATTTCAGGTCGCATTAATAAACCGGGCGTTCATTTAGCGCCTGCCGGCATTACCATGCGCGAATTAATC
This sequence comes from Methylococcales bacterium, assembly GCA_028714175.1. Lineage (GTDB taxonomy): Bacteria > Pseudomonadota > Gammaproteobacteria > Methylococcales > Methylomonadaceae > JAGXGJ01. The sequence continues at coordinate 12,263 of JAQTMV010000027.1, read as the reverse complement.
GCTGAATATTGCGGCGGTATGCAGGAAGGTCATGAATTTTACGGCTACTTTCCGGGCGGCGCTTCGGGCGGTATCCTGCCTGCAAGTATGGGCGATATTCCGATGGACTTCGATACCCTGAATAAATACGGCTGCTTCATTGGTTCTGCTGCCGTTGTGGTTTTCTCAAATCAGGACAGCGCCAGAGAATTAGCCTTGAACGCGATGAAATTCTTTGAAGATGAATCCTGCGGACAATGTACGCCGTGTCGTGTCGGTACGGCCAAGGCTACAATTTTAATGGAAGAAAAAAACTGGAACCAGGAGCTGTTGGAGGAACTCTCAACAGTTATGGTCGATGCCTCCATTTGCGGGTTGGGACAAGCTGCGCCTAACCCTTTACGCTGCGTGATGAAATATTTCCCAGACGAATTGCGATAAATATTGTTTAGTAAGAGAGTAACCCCATGGCCGCAAATCCAGAATATATAAACAAACCAATGGTGAACTTCACGCTGGACGGTGAAACAATGTCAGCATTTCAGGATGAAACCATCCTGCAAGTGGCTAAACGTCACGGTAAGGAAATTCCTTACCTGTGTTACAAGGAAGGTTATCGCCCGGACGGCAATTGCCGCGCCTGTGTCGTAGAAATTGATGGTGAACGAACCCTGGCGCCTTCGTGCTGCCGCGCACCTGTTGAGGGTATGAATGTTAAAGCGCAAAGTGAACGTGCAATAAAATCACAAAAAATGGTGCTTGAATTGCTCAAGTCCGACATGCCGAATCAGGGTAAATCGCCCTACAGACTGGATTCCGAGCTGGATATTTGGGCCGACAAACTCAATATTGGCAAGCCACGTTTTAGTGGCCGCGCCCAACCTGCACCTGATTTCTCGCATCCAGCCATGGCTGTCAATCTGGATGCCTGCATCCAGTGTACACGCTGCGTCAGAGCGTGCCGCGAAGAACAAGTGAATGATGTCATCGGTTACGCAAACCGTGGCGCTCATGCCGAAATTGTTTTTGACATCGCCGACCCGATGGGCGCGAGCAGCTGTGTCGCTTGCGGCGAATGTGTGCAGGCCTGCCCTACCGGCGCGTTAATGCCCGCCAATAATGTCGGTTTACAAGTCGCCGACAAAACCGTTGATTCAACCTGTCCTTACTGCGGTGTTGGCTGTTTAATTAAATACCATATTAAAGACAACAGGATACTTTATACCGAAGGCCGTGACGGCTATACCAATCATCTGCGCCTCTGCGTCAAGGGCCGTTTCGGCTTTAACTACATTGACAACCCGTTACGTCTCACCAAACCGCTGATTAGACGTGAAGGCGTTGCTAAAACCACTGAATTACTCGATCCCAATGATCTCGACAGCGTGTTTAGAGAAGCAAGCTGGGACGAAGCTCTGGATTTTGCAGCTTCTGGCCTCAAAAAAATCCGTGATGAAAAAGGCAAAAAAGCGCTTGCCGGTTTGGGTTCGGCCAAAGGCAGCAATGAAGAGGCATATTTATTCCAGAAACTGGTGCGTACCGGTTTTGGTTCAAACAATGTCGATCACTGTACCCGTCTTTGCCATGCTTCATCGGTGGTGGCGTTACTGGAGTGTCTGGGTTCCGGTGCGGTATCCAACCCGGTTTCTGATGTCAGTCTGGCCGAAGTTGTCATCATTATCGGCTCCAATCCGACAGTAAACCATCCGGTTGCAGCAACCTTCATGAAGAATGCAGCTAAAAACGGTACCAAAATTATTTTGATAGATCCTAACCGTAGTTCAATTGCCAAATACGCCAGCCACGTTTTACAGTTCCGCCCCGATACCGACGTGGCGCTGCTTAATGGTATTATGCACGTCATTCTGGATGAGGACCTTCAAAATGATGACTATATTGCCAAATATACCGAAGACTATGAGCAAATGCGTGTCCATTTGAAAAATTTCACTCCTGAACATGTTGCGCCAATATGTGGTATTGATGCCGGTATCATTCGTGAAGTTGCCAGGCTTTATGCAACATCAAAGGCCTCCATGATATTTTGGGGTATGGGCATATCGCAGCATATCCATGGTACTGATAATGCGCGCTGCCTGATTGCCCTGGCGTTAATGACCGGTCAAATTGGCAGGCCCGGTACCGGTTTGCATCCGTTGCGTGGTCAAAACAATGTGCAGGGCGCATCAGACGTTGGCTTGATTCCGATGGTGTATCCTGATTACGAACCGGTTGAAGATCCCGCTTACCAGGCAAAGTATGAAAAATTATGGGGGGTCGAACTGGACTCTAAAAAAGGTCTGACAACTGTCGAAATGATCCATGCGATTTTACACCACGAAGTGTTTGGCATGTTCGTTGAGGGTGAAAATCCCGCAATGTCTGATCCCAACCAGAACCATGTTCGCGAAGCCTTTGCGGCATTGGAACATTTAGTTATTCAGGACATTTTCCTGACTGAAACAGCGGGGTTTGCCGATGTCATTTTGCCTGCCTCGGCATTTTACGAAAAAACCGGCACTTTCTCCAATACCGACAGACGTGTGCAAATAGGCCGTCAGGCCGTCAATCCGCCCGGCGATGCCAGACAAGACTTATGGATTATCCAGGAAATAGCCAAGCGTTTAGGTTGTAACTGGAACTACAACGGCCCTGAAGATGTGTTTAACGAAATGCGTCAGGCGATGGGCAGCATCGCCGGCATGACCTGGGACAGACTGGAAAAAGAAGACTCATTGACATACCCGTTGGAAAATGTCGGCGACCCAGGCGAACCGGTCATTTTTACCGATGGTTTCCCCACAGCAACCGGCAGAGGCAGATTTGTACCTGCTGAATATATCCATGCCGATGAAATGCCTGATGATGACTATCCGCTAATTTTTATCACCGGCCGCCAGCTCGAACATTGGCACACCGGCAGCATGACGCGCCATTCGACGATACTGGATGCCATCGAACCGGATCCGGTGATAACCGTCCACCCTGACGACCTGGAAAAATTAGGTATTGAAGCAGGCGGATTAATTACCATTGAATCGCGCCGCGGCAAAATTACCGCTTACGCACGATCTGATATGGGTATTCAACCAGGCAGTTTGTTTATGGCCTTCTGCTATAACGAAGCCAGCGCCAATATGATTACTAATGAAGCTTTAGATCCTTCGGCGAAAATTCCGGAATTCAAATTCTGTGCGGTTAAAGCTATTCCTGGCGGAACTATCGCGACCCGGATTAATTAACCTAAAAATCTCGGTTGAGGCTGACGTGAGGAGAATAAAGCTTTGCTAAGGCAACCGGAAATGAATCGGTGAGCCAAACACACTCGCGTAGGCTCTCGCTTGGCCCGCTCTGAATGATCTCAAGAAGCGGAGCAAACACATCCGCGACTCGGTTGATCCTTTGCACGAAGACAACATAGCCAGGGAGCTTAGGAAACCATGCGCGCAAATAGCCAGTCAGCGTAATCGTAAATCTGCTTTTCGCCGAATTGGGCCTGATTTTTAACTACATTCTGAAGGTATTCCAATCGCCCCAAATAGCAAAGGTCGCCCCGACCGCCTGCAGATTTACGAGTAACGTTTTGCCGTCTTCTGAAAACGTCGAACCGGCAAATTCGCTGGTTTCAAAACCATTTGCTATATTTTTGGCGAAATCCGCCATTTTGACGTTGGGAGAGAGGATGCGCATGTAACTCTCTGGCGTACCATTTACTCCCGAATAATCGATGCTGGTTGCGCTTGGGTAAAAACCGGTAAAAACCTGCGGTTTCAGCGTCTTCAGTGAGGTAAATAATGTCCGTGTTCTGATCAACGGCAATGGCTTCATGCTTGAATCTGCCCATCGCTTTAAGCGGAACCGGTTTCACTGAGGCATTAGCGGATGCAAAAACCTCAAAGCAATAACCGTGCGGCTTAGGATAGCCGCCTGTTGGGTTGCCTATTTTATTGGAACGGATAGTTTGTCCCAGCGTTGTTTCTTCGCAAGAAATCCAGCTGCCCCAAGGCGTTCTGCCGCCCGCACAATTGATTAAAGTTCCGCTCAAACTCACGAAATCTTTGATCACTTCAAGCGTTTTTGGATTTATGACGAGCGTCGTAGTTCCGCCCGCAGTTCTTTCATCGTAGGGATTCGGACCAATGGCAACCCCTGTCAACAAAGCCGTATAATCGCATTGACTTCCGACATGAAATCAGATCCCGTACGCGTGTATAACATGGTTTTCATAAAGGAATGCTATCTTGAATATCCTGAATACTTCTGGAGAAGTCAATCATGTATAAGATACACACAACCGATCTGGCCTATGATTTTAAAACGCTGCGCAACCTGATGGCTAAGGCTTCGCCGTCACGTTCCGGCGATTATCTAGCCGGCGTGGGTGCCGTCAATAACCTTGAACGGGTCGCCGCACAGTGGGTACTTGCTGATGTACCACTTAAACAGTTTCTTAATGAAGCACTGGTGCCTTATGAACAGGATGAAGTCACTCGTTTGATTATCGATGAGCATGATAGCGCTGCTTTTGCGCCCGTCAGTCACCTGACTGTCGGAGATTTTCGCAACTGGTTGCTGTCCGGGCACGCAACGACAGAAGCGCTAACTGCTATAGCTCAGGGCTTGACGCCGGAAATGGTGGCCGCTGTCTCCAAAATTATGCGTATCCAGGATTTGATTCTGGTCGCCAAAAAATGTCGTGTGATTACCCGCTTCAGGAACACGATTGGCCTGGAAAACCGCTTGTCCACACGTTTGCAACCTAATCATCCTGCCGATAACCCAGCCGGTGTTGCCGCCAGTCTGCTGGATGGCCTGCTGTATGGTTGCGGCGATGCTGTTATTGGCATTAACCCTGCCTCTGATAATCTTGAGGCAACCTTGCGGCTGCTGAACATGCTGCATGATGTTATCGAACGTTATCAAATACCGACGCAATCCTGTGTACTGGCGCATGTGACGACAACCTTGAAAGCCGTTGAACAGGGCGCGCCGGTTGACTTGGTCTTTCAATCCATTGCCGGCACGCAAAAAGCCAATGACAGCTTCGGCATCAACCTGAATTTATTAAACGAAGCCAGACTAGCCGCGTTGGAACTCAATCGCGGCACGCTGGGTAATAACTGCATGTATTTTGAAACAGGACAAGGCAGTGCGCTGTCTGCCAATGCCCATGAAGGACTGGATCAGCAAACCTGTGAAGTCAGAGCTTATGCTGTCGCGCGCAAATTTAAACCGCTGCTGGTCAATACGGTCGTCGGTTTTATCGGCCCGGAATATCTATACGATGGCAAACAGATTATCCGCGCAGGTCTGGAAGATCATTTCTGTGGCAAATTGCTGGGCCTGCCTATGGGTTGTGATGTCTGCTATACCAATCATGCCGAAGCCGATCAGGATGATATGGATATGCTGCTAACGCAACTTGCCGTTGCAGGCGGTACGTTTATTATGGGCGTTCCCGGCGCGGATGATGTGATGCTCAATTATCAATCCACGTCTTTTCATGATGCGCTTTATGTGCGCCAGGTACTGGGATTGCGACCTGCGCCTGAGTTTGAGCAATGGCTACAACAACACGGAATTTTTAATGCTGACAATCAGCTGCAACAACAGTCCGATGTTCCCGCCTTATTTAAACCGTCATTACAAAAACTGAGTGGTTAAGGCTATGAGCGACCATAATGATCCAAAAGTTGTCCCAAACCCATGGGGTAGCCTGAAACAATTCACGCCTGCGCGTATCGCATTAGGGCGGGCGGGAATTAGTCTAACGACCCGTGCCAGTCTGGATTTCCAGTTAGCGCATGCGTTGGCACGCGATGCGGTTAATATACCTGTGGATTTTGCAGAACTCGAACAGCGCTTAAACTTTATGGGCTATCAAACATTGACCTTGAAAACCCGGGCAGAAAATCAGCAGATGTATTTGCAGCGCCCTGATCTCGGACGCTTGTTAAGCGCATCGGCTATGGCCTGTTTGCAACAAACCGCGCCAATTTCGTCTGATGCGGTTGTCGTTGTTGCAGATGGATTATCGTCTAAAGCTATTGAACATCACGCTGAACCGTTCCTGAGTTTATTGCTGCCCGAATTGCAACAAAGGGGCTACAGACTGCCTCCCGTGTGTCTCGTAAAACACGGGCGTGTAGCGATTGCTGATGCTGTTGCGGAACACTATGCAGCCAGACTTTGTATGATATTGATCGGTGAAAGACCAGGCTTAAGCTCGCCCGATAGCATGGGTATTTACTTCACCTATCAGGCCAGACCAGGAATCAGCACAGATGCTGACCGCAATTGTATTTCCAACATTCATAAAAACGGACTGGATTATGAGCAGGCGCTAAAGAAGTTGCTTTTTTTACTCACCGAGGCCGAAAAATTGCAGCTTTCGGGTGTCAGTTTGAAAGACGAAACCACTGATACTACACCGAATCATCTCCAGAAACGGGCTAATTTTTTACTGGATTAATCATGTCTGATCCGCCAATTTCGTGGAAGTCGTTTGGATGCTTAATGTAATTTACAATATTGCTTGACGAATTCAACAATGCCATTGCTAGTATAGGCGCTTCCAGTTCTTAACCAGGCTTGCAGAATTTCATTTCGGCTGCGCTCAATACATGCTTTGCTACCCGCCAAGAAGGCTAATTGAGGATGGTAGGAGAGTGCGCCCTTTTTCTTAGGATTATAACTTTTAGCCGCACCCTCTTGCGTGCCGTGCCACACACCGAATCAACGGTGGAGTCAACATCGATTCATTGAACCGGGTTGAGTCCAACTTTAGAGCATCCCGCGTGGTTAGCTCGGCGCCAAATCTGTCCTCGCAACCGATGCGTAACATTTTCAAGCTGGCTGACCTGCCTTTCCGTGACTTCTTTAAAGAGCCGCGCAATCGTGGTGTCAACAGGCAGTTTGGTTAATATTTACAGCCATTAGATTGCAGGATTTAGGTTAAAATAAAACCAGCGCTTTTGATTTACGACTCTTATAATTGCCTCCGTGTCAATGAGTTCTGGACATCTGCGGCACCCTCTTCGCACGCAACAATAAGCTGGATCCGGCTATCGCGGCGCCGTTGACTCCAGTATCCAGATTCTCCTCATCACGCTGTCGCTGTTTGACTTCAGTGCGTCGCTGTTGTGCTTGAAGATGAACCAGCTCTTTACGCCTATTCCTTTAGCCAAGGTCGCAGAACAATTGCGGCTGCAGGATACCGATCCGCTAGACAGTGATGTTACAGCCCACGGAATATTGGGAGCATAGCGGTGCAGGTTCCCTGTCTCCTGCCGTCCTGTCCAAGGAAGAAGCCCAGACGTTGCTGGATACCGGGCCGGGGGACGAATTCAACTTGTCCACCTATGAATTCGACAAGCCCAAAAATCTCAAGCGGACGCCCTATAGGGCCATCGAAGACGCAGCCGGAGAGCACTTCCGGGAGATTCTGCTTCAGCGCTATGAAGCCTATCGACGCGGGGGAATAAATGCGATAGCGCCTTATGCGCGGAAGGAGAGTAGGGATTCCAAGCCTTCCTTGGAACTGCATCAGGCGGCAAACGCAAGCGCCATCTTGTGGCGTTATTTTCCAGCCTTGTACAAGGCGTGGCTTGACTATCCGAAAGCTTTGCTGCCGGGAGCGGTCGAGGCCTTCCCATGGGTGGAAAAAAATGTGGAAGGCCGGCTGGCGGCCATCCTCAGACACCGCATCAATATGGATTGGAACGGCGGCGTCTTGGTGTTGACACCGGAGTTCTATGCGCCGCATTCCTACAATTCGAGCCAATGGATAACCGGCTGCCTACCGTATCGCGACGGCACGGTGGTCTTTCAGCAGGTGCACAGCTTCACCAACCAGGTGGCAGGAGTAGCCAGCGAGGTTAAGCATATAGTAGGCAGGGAGCTGCTGAAAGACAAAATGCTCAAATCTTTTGAGCGCCTTTGCGGTGTCTTGGGTCAATGCCATTGATTTTTAACTGACAATCAGACTCACGCTATTAGTTCGCCCAAGGTTTGATTATTTTATTTAAGGTTTTGATGCCAATGGTTGCTGGTGCGCCGATCCAGCCTCTTCAAACTCCTGTTGAAACTCGTCGAATTCCTTTTTCCAGGGCGCTTTGCTGTAACCCCAATTGCCCTCTGCCAACAGCTTCTGCCCCAGCGCGAATTCGGCTTTTACCTGGGGTAGGACAGCCTCGTCATCTTCATCCCAAAGTGCCTGGGCATAAAACAGGTGGTTGAGCGGATGCCCTGGATGTTCCTTGACTGCCTTTCCCAGCAATTCCAGCGCCTTATCGCGGTCGCCGATACCATTGGGCCAAGACGGGGCTTTGAGATAAAGTGTGCCTAAAATTCGCAGCGGCCCGCCGTCATCAATGTCCGGGCTCAAGGCTACCGCCTGTTTCATCTCACCTTCCAGCCTGGGAAAGTTCTCCATGGCCAACGTGATGTGTTCGCGCACCGCCAGGCCAAGGTTGACCGCCAGGTAGTAATGCACCGCCCCGTCATCGCCACCCCCTTGCGCCAATGCTGCTTCGGCAAAGCTTACGCCCTCGGCGGCCAGCTTCTCGCGTTTTTCCTGGTTGGCCTCTCGTTCGGCCAAGTGGAGACATACCCGGCTGCCTAGCGACGTCCGGCGCACTACCGGGTCTTGGGTGTCGCGCAGGACGGTTAGTGCACAAGCCAGGGTATGGGTGTCGCTCAAGGGGCCGAATTGGCCTTGGTTGGCGGCCAGCGTAGCGGCGGTCTGCTTTGGGCAGTCGGAAAGCCGGTCGAATTGCACATGGTCGCGCTGGAGCCCGGCGCAACCGGTCAGAAATGCCAGCATCGAAACGGCCGAAAGAAGTTGTGCTCTGCGCAAGGTCTTATTTCCCCTCAGCCCACAGCTTGACCATGGGCTCGAATACAGCCGCGTCCACGGGAGCGAAGGATTCCACTCCGAACAGATCGCATAGTTTTTTGCCCTCGGTGTCGGTACACATCTCCTCCAGCGCCTTGCCGAAACGAGCGCGTTCTTCCGCAGTCGTGGTGGCGCTGTTGGCTACCACTCCCATCAATGGGATTTCCTCGGACGTGAAGACAGCTTCAAGGGGTGTCTTCATCTGAAGCGAAGCAAGTCCGCCGAATTGTTGCTCGTTCAATATGACGGCATCAAGTTCCCCTTTGTCCAGAGAGCGCAAGGCACGGATGGCCTGATTGGACGATTTCAGGATAAAGAAACTGGCGGGATCGTATTTTCCGGCAAAAACGATCTTGCCGATGAAGGCTGGCTCTTCCAATACCGTCCCACCCAGGGTAAGGCCTTTCAGATTGTCCATTCTCTTGTACTTGTCCTTTTGAACCATTACCCGGTAACGTTCGTTGGTGCGGCCTTTGATCCTGGGCTGGACCACCGGCACCAAATTGTATTGGCTACGCAATTCCAAATAGAGTCCCAACGAGGTGATGGCAAACTTGGGCTTTTTTTCGGCCATCTGTTTTCGGCATTCATCCGATTTGTCGGTGAACAGGCTGTTGAAGCTGTTTGCCGGCCACTGGCCGACGCGCTCAACCACTCGCAGCATGGAGCTCATAGCTCCGTTGGCGTCCTTGGCATTGACAGACCCGCCGGGGTAGCACACCACAATCATTTCGGGATTGGGTGCGGCGTTTGCGGCTAAGGAGGCCAAAAGGCTGGCAATAAGAATGAGGTGAGTTTTTCGCATTATGGTTTTCTCTTTGTATCAAGTAACTGTCCAATGGCCGGGGCCACGACGAGGGTTGCGGTCAGGCAGCTCAACAGTCCGAGGGTGATGCTTAGCCCTAAGGAAGACACGCCCCGGTAACTGGCCAGGGTGATCGCGCCCAGGCCGGCAATTTCGGTGCCTGCGGCCAGTCCAATCACCTTGCCTGCGGCCAGGCTGACTTCCAAGGGTGAGTGGCCTTTCAATTCGCTCCAGCGATAGCTGAACCACACACCGTAATCCACCGCCAGCGCAATCACCAGCGGCAGGGCGACGATATTGGCGAAATTGTAGCGAATACCACCTAGGGCCATCAACCCCAGCATCCAACCGCCGCCGATCAGTAAGGGCAGCGCCGCCAGCGCAAAGCCGCGCACGCTGCGCGTCGCCGCCATGATCCAGAGCAAACAAAGCATCAAGGCCAACTGCGTGCCGCGAGTGAAACCTTCCACCACTGCCTTGGAAAACACCTGGTGCGTGGTTGGAAAGCCGGTCGCTTCCGGCGAGATGCTATAGACCTCTTTTATCAAGGCGTCGAGGTTGGCGGGATCGTACACGGTTTTTGCCGGGAAGGCATAGACCGCGATGCTGCCGTCAGCGCCAAAGAAGCGGTCACGCAGAGCGGACGGCAACTGCTCGGGGGTAAGTGGCTGAGCCTGCCTCCATGCGTCGATGACTTTGAGCCCGGTATCCGCTCCGGACAACCAGGCGCGCAAGTAGCTCTCGCTGCGCACCCGGCCCTGCTCGCCGTCCGCAGCGAGTTTGGCCGAGATGCCTGAAAGCTGCCCGCGCACATTCTCCAAACTCTCGACCAGTTTGGAATGTCCGGCGGAGAATGCCTGCTCCTGGGCATCGTCGATGATAGTCGTGCCGTTTTCCAGCACTGCCCGCAATAACTCGAATGAATTTTGGGACAAGCCCGCCCGGTCGAGATTGGCGATTTGCCTGGCGTAGTCTGTCCGTGCGAAAGACTCGCCGATGCTCACCGCTTTCTGGAGGCGTTCGCCGGCATCCGCAGGAAACAGGTTGACTAGCGACTGCGCCTGGGCAATTGTCTTGAGTTTGCCCGCCTCGCTGGTGATCCGGCGGGCCTCGGCCACGTCCCTGGCGGTGAAAATGATGACTTCGGCCTGATAGTCACTCTCCGCCACCATGCGGCGTTGATAATAGGCCGCCTGGGAGTCTTTGGGTAACATACCCAGCAGGTCGTAATCGAAGGGGATGCTGAGGCTCTTCAACCCGCCATAGACAGCGCCGCCTATGGATAGTATAACGAGTGCCACGGCGACAGGGACAGGAAACCGGCCCCTCACCTCCAGTCCCTCTCCCAAAGGGAGAGCGGATACCGGCGGAGGGATATCTCTCAACTTGGGCGGCAGCAAGGCGTAAAGTGCGGGCTGGACCATCCAGGTGCTGATCAGGATCATTAGCACGCCTTTGGCTGCCACCAGGCCCAGTTCGGCGAAGCCGGGGAAATCGACCGTGGCCAAGGCGCTGAAGATCAGCAGCGAGGCGCCGCCCGCCGTCAGCACAGCTATAAAGGATGAGCCGATGCCGGCCCCAATGGCTTCCACCAAGGGCTTGCCTGCCAGGCGCTCCTCAGCGATGCGCGAGGAGGTGAAGATGCCGTAGTCGGCTCCCAAGCCGAACAGGATGGCGATAAAGGCAGCGGTGATGATGGTCAGGTGGCCGACGGTGACCAAAGCCAGACCCAAACTCCACAACACCCCGAGCCCCATAGGGATGAATATCAGCACGGCCCAGCGCAAGCTGCGCACCACCAGCAGGATCAACCCGGCGATCAGGCCGGCGGAGGTAAATATCACCATAGTGATATCCTTGCGGATATTGACGTATTCCTCGTACTCGATAGCCGGTAACCCGGTCAGGCCCACGGTGGGCGGAGTGACGCCGGAGGCTTTGACTTGTCCGGCCAATGCCGCCGACACCTGCTTGACCTTGTCGACGAAGGGGCCAAGACTCTTGAAATCCCCGGAAAAATTTTTCGGGTGGACGAACAAAAACAGCATCCGTCCGTCGCGCGAGGCAAAGTAGCCGTCAGCCATGCCGCCCGCCCCGTTTTTAGCTAGTAGCCGATTCCAGTTCAAGCCCGCAAGCGCTGCGTCTGCCGATAACCAGCGCTGCCACTCTTCCAGGAAAAACGCCGCCAGTTTTAGGCTTGCTTCGGCAGTTTGCAGATTGGTGTCTGTCCCTCCCAGCGGTGGGTGATTTTTGCTCCAACTCAACGCTTTGCGCAGGTTTTCTTCCATACCTCCGCCCAGAATGGGCTGTTTCGCCACCGCAGCAAGCTTGTCCAGACCCTCGGCTGGCATCAGCAGGTAGGAATGATCCAGGAAAAATTTCATGTCGAGACGGGAGGTCGCCTGGCCGATCTCGGGCTCTACCCGGAGCTTGGCGGCCAGATCGTTGGCAAAGGACTCCAGCTCGTTGCGTGGAGCGCCCTCCAGGACCACCATCAGATCCGAGGCGGCACCGAAATTTTTCAAGAAATCGTTGAAGCGCTTCGCCACCGCCGTGTTCTGGGGAAGCAGCGCCTGCCGCGAG
>JAQTMV010000026.1 GCA_028714175.1 Methylococcales bacterium | reverse complement strand
TTTTTAAGCGTAAATTCTGGCTCACCCGTTGGGTGAATAACTTTGGGAGGTAAAATCATGGCTCGACTCAAAAAATACAAGCCTTACAGATTTTATGCTTTTGTTCAACTGCGGTTTTTAGGTTGATTCATTGATTTGGTTCATTGATTTGCTTAGAGCCACAAAGACAACCGCCTGTTATCGGAAGTTTCATGTTTTCTCCTTTCACTGCCATTTTGTAAGCAAATATGCCTTCAATCTGTTCAGGATAAATATTTGCAAGTTGCTAACCCATGCCTGATATATGGAATTAGCCCTTGCCGCGGGTACGAGTACGGGTAGGTGATTTGTCTTTTGTTGTTTCCATCGTCTCAAAGCGTTTTTCAATAAATTGTATAATCATATCGGCAATATCCTTATCGCTGGCAGTTTCAATTCCTTTTAGTCCCGGAGATGAGTTGACTTCCATAATAACCGGTCCATGATTGGAGCGTAGCATATCAACGCCACAGACATTCAGACCCATGATTCTTGCGGCACGCACAGCAGTGGAGCGTTCTTCAGGTGTTAAACGTATTAGTGTGGCAGAGCCGCCGCGATGCAGATTGGAACGGAACTCGCCTTCTGAAGCCTGTCGCTTCATTGCAGCAACCACTTTATCGCCTATTACAAGACAGCGAATGTCACTGCCATTGGCTTCCTTAATAAATTCCTGCACCATAATGTTTGCATTGAGTCCCATAAACGCCTGAATAACACTTTCAGCAGCATTGTGGGTTTCGGCCAATACCACACCGATTCCTTGAGTACCCTGTAATAATTTAATCACCAGCGGCGCACCGCCGACTTGAGAAATTAAATCTTCAATATCATCCGGGTTATTGGCATACCCGGTTACGGGTAAACCGATCCCTTTTCTGGCAAGCAATTGGGTTGATCGTAATTTATCCCTTGAACGGGATATCGCTACCGATTCATTTAATGGAAACACATTCATCATTTCAAATTGTCTTAAAACTGCTGTGCCATAAAAAGTCACGGAAGCGCCAATTCGAGGAATAACGGCATCAAATCCGGTTAAGTCTTCGCCCCGATAATGTATCGATGGATTATGCGAAGTTATATTCATGTAACAGCGCAATACATCCAGAACCCGTACCTGATGTCCGCGTGCCTGTGCGGCTGCAACCAATCGAGTGGTCGAATATAATTTGGAGTTACGGGATAAAATAGCAATTTTCATAATTTCTCGGTTTAATACTTAATATCAAGACATATTTTGGCATGAAATAAAACAACAGGCATTAGAAATACCTGGACATTGGCAAAAACCGGAAGCGTATGCCAAGCGTGAAAAAGATAAAAAACACTTTTATTTTGCTGTACAGTAGCGCTTGTACAACAAACACATTCTGATAAACAATTTATAAAACGATAAATAGAGGTGCATCGATGGCATTACTGGAAACACCAATTTGTGATTTTGGTAAAAAAACGATTGATTTTATATTGCCCGGCGTTGACGGCCGTACCTGGTCGCTACAACAATGTATGGGCGAAAAGGGTTTGCTGATTATGTTTATTTGCAATCATTGCCCGTATGTTAAAGCCGTGCAGGAACGGATTGTTAGAGATACTCGTGAGCTTAAACAGTTTGGCATTGGCTCTGTTGCTATCATGTCCAATGATCCTGCCGAGTACCCCGAAGATTCGTTTGACAACATGAAATTAGTCGCCGAACGGCTGAATTTTAGCTTTCCTTATTTACTCGATGAAACGCAAGAGGTTGCCAAACTGTACGGCGCTGTCTGCACGCCGGATTTTTTTGGGTATAATGCTGACTTTGAGTTGCAGTATCGAGGCAGGCTTGATGCCAGCCGTAAGGAAACCGCTCCGGCTGATACCCGCCGCGACCTTTTTGAAGCCATGAAACTGATTGCTGAAACTGGTCATGGTCCGCAAGAACAGATTCCTAGCATGGGTTGCTCCATCAAATGGAAACACACACTAAATACACACACAAAATGAGAGGGTGAAATATGTCGATTCAAAGAATGGTTGATCTGGATTTATCAGGAAAACGGGTATTAATTCGTCAGGATCTGAATGTGCCGGTAAAAAACGGTAAGGTAACCAGCGATATTCGTATTCAAGCCAGTGTTCCAACCATTGAAAAAGCCTTGGCGGCGGGAGCGGCGGTGATGCTGTTATCGCATCTTGGCCGTCCTGTTGAAGGACAGTATGACGAAACTTCTTCGTTGAAGCCCGTTGCCGAACGCTTGTCAGATCTTCTCGGCAAGCCGGTCAGATTGGAAAAAAACTGGCTGGATGGAATTGTTATTGCACCAGGTGAAGTTGTTCTTTGTGAAAATGTGCGCTTCAATGTCGGCGAAGAGAAAAACAGTGATGAGTTAGGAAAGAAAATGGCTGCTCTTTGTGACGTGTTTGTTATGGACGCTTTCGGCACAGCGCATAGAGCGCAGGCTTCCACTCACAGCGTGGCCAAATTCGCACCGATTGTTTGCGCGGGGCCTTTATTGGCTAGCGAACTGGATGCCTTGGGCAAAGCTTTGGAAACGCCTGCCAAACCGCTGGTGGCTATTGTCGGCGGGTCTAAAGTATCTACCAAATTAACGGTATTAAAATCACTGTCGGAAAAGGTGGATCAATTAATCGTCGGCGGTGGTATTGCCAATACGTTTATTGCCGCCGCGGGTTTTCCGGTAGGCAAGTCGCTTTATGAAGCCGATTTAATAGAAGAAGCACAGCGATTAATTGCCGCTGCCAGGCAGGCAGGCTCTGATATTCCTATACCCGTTGATGTCGTTTGTGCCAAAGAATTCTCTGAAACTGCAGCCGCCACAGTAAAGCACGTTGAAGACGTTGAAGCGGATGATTTGATTCTGGATATAGGCCCCGATACTGCAAAACAGTATGCAGAGTTATTGAAGTCTGCCGGCACTATTGTCTGGAATGGGCCTGTTGGTGTGTTTGAGATTGAACAGTTCAGTCACGGCACACAAGTTTTGGCAACAGCCATTGCCGAAAGCAGCGCTTTCTCGATTGCCGGCGGCGGCGATACTTTGGCCGCTATCGACAAGTACCGCATTGAAGACAAAATCTCTTACACATCCACAGGTGGCGGCGCATTCCTTGAGTTTCTTGAAGGCAAAGAACTCCCTGCTGTTGCTATATTAAAATCAAGAGGTTAGTGATTTAAGTTAATCTTTATTCATAAAATAAATAATTAATTGTTTTTCATTGCCCTTATTTTCGTAAGGAATAAATGAAACGTATTACCTTTCTGCCTGGTCAAACAGGCTGATTTCTTTAACTTACAGGAAAAAAAATGGCCAGAGTTACTATCGAGGATTGTTTGGAGCATGTAGAAAACCGTTTCAAACTGGTTTTATTAGCGAGTACTAGAGCACGTCAACTAAGTCACGGTGCGACTGAATTTCTCCCACGTGGAAAAGATAAAGATACAGTGCTCGCGTTACGTGAAATTGCAGCAGGTCATGTGTCTACTGAGAACATTAATCGCTTGCATCGTGTTAGTGAAACACACGATCACAATTCCATGTTCTGACAGTTAAGGTTTATGCTGGAAATAGCCGACACTATCGAGCCAAAACGCCTTCAGGATGACCTGATTCAGCGTTTGTGTGCGGCTTTGTCCGGCTATCTGGAGCAAAGTCAAATCAAGGATTGCATCCGTGCTTATGAGTTTGGCGCGGCTGCGCATGCCGATCAATTTCGTAAAAGCGGCGAACCTTATATATGTCATCCGGTGTCTGTTGCCATTACACTTGCTGAAATGCGCATGGATGCCAGTGGCATCATGGCGGCGATTCTGCACGATGTTATTGAAGATACTTCTGTCAGCAAAAAGGAACTGGTTAAAGAGTTCGGTGAAGAAGTTGCAGAGCTGGTTGATGGCGTTACCAAATTAACAAAAATTGACAGCAAGACCCATGCAGAAGCGCAAGCGGAAAATGTCCGTAAAATGTTTCTGGCAATGGGCAAGGATTTGCGTGTCATCCTGGTCAAACTGGCAGATCGACTGCATAACATGCTAACGTTAGGAGTAATGAGTTCAGAAAAAAAATGCCGCATTGCCCGTGAAACACTGGATATTTACGCTCCGATTGCCAATCGTCTGGGTATGAATAAAATTCGGCACAGACTGGAATCGCTGAGTTTTGAGGCGATGTATCCATGGCGTTACGCTATATTAAACAATGCCCTGAAAAAAGCGCGGGGCAATCGCAGTAAAATTATTGATACTATCGAAAGTGCAATAAAAAATCGTCTGGAGCAGGCCGGTTTACATTGCGATGTTTCAGGACGAGAAAAAAATCTTTACAGCATTTATCAAAAAATGCTTCAAAAAAAAGTGTCGTTATCAGAGGTTTTTGATGTCTATGCGTTCAGAATTTTTTGCGATAATGTTGACACATGTTACCGGGCTTTAGGCGTAATTCATAACTTGTATAAACCGATTCCGGGCCGCTTCAAAGATTATATCGCCATGCCTAAAGCCAATGGTTATCAGTCATTACATACGATACTTATTGGTCCCTATGGCGTTCCCATTGAGATTCAGATCAGAACTCATGAAATGCACCGCATGGCGGAATCGGGTATCGCGGCGCACTGGCTGTATAAAGCCGATGACGATAAAACCGAAAAGTTTCAGGCACGTGCCAATGAGTGGCTAAGGGATTTATTGGAAATTCAAAAGTCCGCAGGAGATTCACTCGAATTTATTGATAATTTAAAAGTTGACTTGTTCCCGAAGGAGGTTTTTGTGTTTACCCCCAAAGGAGGCATTATCAAAATACCCCGAGGCGCGACGGTTGTCGATTTTGCCTACGCTGTACATACCGATATTGGTAATGCCTGCGTATCCGCCAGAATCGACAAACAGCTCGTACCGTTGCAAACGAAACTGGAAAACGGTATGACAGTAGAGGTAATAACCGCAACCTGGGCAAGACCCAATCCGCTTTGGCTAAATTATGTAATTACGGCAAAAGCACGTTCAAGTATCCGTAACTTTCTGAAACACTTTAAACAAAAGGAAGCCATCAGTTTAGGGCGGCGGTTATTAGATAAAGAACTGCAGGCTATGCATTTGCATCTGGAAAATATCGAAGAAAGCCGGATTCAGGCATTGCTTGATGTTACGGCTATGCAGTCAATGAACGAATTACTGGAAGATATCGGTTTGGGCAACAAAATGCCGTTTTTGATCGCAAAACGGCTTACCCAGGATGATATTTATGCCAACATAAAGCTGAATGACGATGATCAAATCCGGAAAACACCGCTGGTTATAAAAGGCACAGAAGGTATGGTGATTACACTGGCCAAATGTTGCAGACCGATACCGGGAGATTCAATAATAGGTTACTTTAATCCCGGTAAAGGCATTGTGGTGCATCATCACGAATGCCGTAATCGTTCTGTGGTTCGAAAAACACACACCAGCTGGCTGGATGTGGAATGGAGTTCGGATGTAGTCGGCGATTTTCCCGCCGAAATACGCATAAGTATGCTTAATCAACGAGGCTCGCTGGCAACTATTGCCTCGATTATTTCCGAACTGGATTCAAATATTGAAAATGTCACCGTTGTTGATCAGGATGACCGGGTTTGCGTAGACTTGATCACCTTAACGGTTAAAGACAGAGTACATTTAGCCAAAATTATGCGTCGTTTGAAAGAATTACCCATTGTTATAAAAATTTCACGGGTCAAGGCTTAACTCCCTGGCCGCATCACAACGGCTTTGAATTTAAGACGAGGCAGTATGGATAGTTACCGCCGTTTGCGGTAAGTTTTGAGCTTTGAATTTAATGAATAGTGAGGACTAAGATTATGCATGTAACATTCGAGCAGGCACAGAAAGCGATGGATTCAGCAATTCGTGAGTCAGAAAAAATCGGCACGCGGATGTGTATTGCCGTCGTTGATTCCGGCGCTGATTTAAAAGCATTCGTGAGAATGGATGGCGCTTGGGTAGGGAGTGTGGATATTGCCATCAAGAAAGCCAGGACCGCTTGTTTCTTCAGTATGAACACGGGACAAATCGGCGAGTTATCACAGCCGGGCGGGCCGCTTTATGGAATTGAACATTCAAACGACGGGCTGATTACTTTTCCAGGCGGTGTTCCTATCGTCGACGAAAACGGAGTTCTAATCGGTGCAATTGGGGTTAGCGGCAGTTCGGTAGAAAACGATCATCAGGTTGCCAAAGCCGGGGTTGAAGTAATTGGTATGGCTGATGTACCCGAGCACCCATGGCGAACTTGAGTTAAAGCTCAAACAAACTGAGAACGGTTGATTCTGCTGATATTGCTTTGAACGATCATATTTGCAATAAATCGCATTGTTTAACTGAGTGCAACGATACCCGGTAAGTCTTTGAAAATGTTAGGTCACGTCACCTCTGACCAAAGCGTTTATATAAATGACGTTCAATTGACGAAACAAAAACCATTGAAAGGGGCTGTCATGAATGCAGTCATGCCCAATCGCACGATTAATCAACTCGATAACAGCGGCAAGATCAAATCTCAGCACCTCAGTCGAAAAGCCATCATTTATATCCGTCAATCGACTCTGCAACAAGTTCATCGACACCAGGAATCGACCCGCTTGCAATACGGTTTGGTTGATTGAGCAAACTTATTAGGGTGGCCACGAAGCGACATTGAAATCATTGATGACGACCTGGGTTGCTCTGGCGCCACCATAGCCGGTCGTCAGGGATTCCAAGGCTTGGTCGCTCACCAGGACAACATTAATCAGCAGGGTCTCATGGAGCGCGCTATGATAGTCCCCCGGTGAGATTGACTCCCGGCACCTACCGCGGTTGACGATTGCCGACCAAGACCGGAACACCAATATTACCTTAATCAGAGACGGGGAGGTTTTTGTAAAATTTACCACAACTCAACAAAAAAAAGCCCATCAAAAGACGGGCTTTTTTTAACGGTTAAATCATAGTGATCAGTTTTTAGTTTTATCGACAATCTGATTGGCTTTTATCCAGGGCATCATGCTGCGAAGTTTTGCGCCAACAACTTCAATAGGATGTTCTGCATTCAAACGTCGTCTGGCGGTCATTTCAGGATAATTAGTCATGCCTTCCATGATAAACTTTTTCGCGTAAGTACCGTTTTGAATGTTTTTCAAAGCTTCACGCATTGCCCGGCGGCTTTCTTCGTTGATTATTTTAGGGCCGGTGACATATTCACCGTACTCGGCATTGTTGGAGATGGAGTAATTCATATTGGCGATGCCACCTTCGTACATCAAGTCAACAATCAGTTTTAACTCGTGCAAACATTCAAAATAGGCCATTTCCGGTTCATAACCGGCTTCAACCAGCGTTTCAAAACCGGCTTTAATGAGTTCAACCGCACCGCCGCACAATACCGACTGTTCACCGAATAAATCGGTTTCCGCTTCATCACGGAAGGTAGTTTCAATGATACCCGAGCGCCCGCCACCGATAGCAGAGGCATAAGACAAACAGATAGATTTGGCTTGGCCGGAAACATCTTTATGAATAGCGATTAGGTCAGGAACCCCGCCACCGCGTATAAATTCAGAGCGCACGGTATGTCCCGGCGCTTTTGGCGCAACCATAATGACATCCAGGTCAGCACGGGGTACAACCTGGTTGTACAGAATAGAAAAACCATGGGCGAATGCCAAAGTTGCACCTTGTTTGATATTAGGTTCAATCTCGGTTTTATACAGTTGAAATTGAAATTCATCAGGAGTCAGGATCATGACGATATCGGCACCGGCAACGGCTTCAGGTACGTCTTTAACAGCCAAGCCACAGGTTTTTGCTTTGGCAACGGAGGCGGAACCGGCACGCAAACCAACCACAACCTCAACGCCGGAGTCTTTCAAGTTGTTGGCATGGGCATGACCTTGTGAACCGTAACCGATGATAGCTACTTTTTTAGCCTTGATGATAGATAAATCAGCATCTTTGTCGTAATAAACTTGCATGGGTTTTCCTATTTTCTTGATGTAAAATAAATGTTGTGTTTGTACATCAAAATCCGATTTTTAAATCTCCTCTCCCTAGCCCTCTCCAGCAGGAGAGGGAACGAAGCTGCAGAATTTTGCTGTACGATGAATATAAAATAGACGAAAGGTATAAGGATGCGGTTCTTTTGACCTTGAACCTACGTTATAAATACAAGCCTTTCTCGCCTCTGGAAATGCCTGTCGGTCCTGAGCGAACCACTTCAATAATAGTGTCCGGGTCTACAGCGTCGATAAAAGCATCGAGTTTTTCTGAAGGCCCCGTCATTTCAACAATGTAGGTGGTCGGTGTAACATCAATAATTTTTCCGCGAAATATCTCCGCCATGCTTCTGATTTCATCACGCATGTGTTCGCTGGTTTTGATTTTGACCATCATCAATTCACGTTCGATATGCGCGGAATCGACTAAATCAATCAATTTAACCACATCAATCAATTTATTCAACTGTTTGGTGATCTGCTCTATGATGTCTTCATTGCCTCGCGTGACCAATGTCATTCTCGACAAACTGGAGTCTTCAGTAGGCGCTACGGTTAATGATTCAATATTGTAGCCGCGCGCGGAAAACAAGCCTGCCACGCGTGATAAGGCGCCGGATTCATTTTCCATTAAAATAGAAATAATATGTCTCATTACGCTAATTCCCGGTCCGTCGATGTGCCCAGGGCGACTCTAAGCTTCATGTCATGATGGCCTTTGCCCGCTTCGATCATCGGATAAACATTTTCAGTCTGGTCGGTGATAATGTCTAGAAAGACGGTACGATCTTTCATGGCAAAGGCTTCTTCAAGAGCGGGCCTGACTTCTTCCGGCTTATCAATGCGCATGCCGACATGACCATAAGCTTCAGCCAGTTTGACAAATTCAGGAATAGTGTCCATATACGAATGTGAATAGCGGCTTTCGTAGGAAAATTCTTGCCATTGGCGAACCATACCCATATAACGGTTGTTCAGGTTAATGATTTTAATCGGTGTCTTATATTGAAGCGCGGTTGACAATTCCTGAATACACATCTGGACGCTGGCTTCACCGGTAACGCAGGCAACATCTGCATCAGGAAATGCCAATTTAACGCCGATGGCAGCAGGCAAGCCAAAGCCCATGGTTCCCAGACCACCGGAATTGATCCAGCGGCGCGGTTTGTCAAAATGATAATATTGCGCTGCCCACATCTGATGCTGACCTACATCTGAAGTAATATAGGCGTCACCTTTAGTTACTTCATACAATTGCTCAATGACATATTGCGGTTTAATCAGGCGGCTTTCACGGTCATATTCGAGACAGTTGACGGCCCGCCATTGTTCAATTTGATGCCACCAGGGCTCCAAGGCTTTTTTATGAGGTTTTTTATGGTTTTCCCTGATTAACTCAAGCATCTGCTCCAATACCGGTTTAACTTCTCCGACAATGGGAATATCGACTTTAACGGTTTTGGAAATTGATGCCGGGTCAACATCAATATGAATGATTTTGGCGTAGGGGCAAAACAAATCCAGCTTACCGGTAACGCGATCATCAAAACGAGCGCCGATAGCAATAATTACATCGCTTTCGTGCATCGCCATATTGGCTTCATAAGTGCCGTGCATACCCAGCATACCGATGAATTGTTTGTCAGTCGCAGGGAAACCGCCCAATCCCATTAAGGTATTGGTAATTGGATAACCCAGTGTATGGGTGAATTCGGTCAATTCTTTGCTGGCTTCACCTAAAATCACACCGCCGCCTGAATAAATGATTGGCTTTTGTGCGCGCAGCAATAAATCAACAGCCTTTTTTATCTGTCCCTTGTGTCCGGTAACTACCGGATTATAGGAGCGAATAGAGACTTTTTTAGGGTATTTATAAGGTACTTTGATGTTTGGAGCGGTTATGTCTTTGGGTATATCAACAACCACAGGGCCAGGACGGCCCGTGGTGGCGACGTAAAAGGCCTTTTTTATCGTTTCGGCCAGTTTGGTCACATCCTTGACTAAATAATTATGCTTCACACAGGGACGGGTAATGCCGATCATATCGACCTCCTGGAAAGCGTCGCTGCCAATTACCGGTAATGATACCTGGCCGGAAATAACAACCAGTGGAATTGAATCCATATAGGCGGTGGCAATGCCGGTTACCGCATTGGTGGCGCCTGGACCTGAAGTTACCAGAACTACGCCGGGCTTTCCGGTGGCGCGGGCATAACCATCGGCTGCATGGGTTGCACCCTGTTCATGCCGGACCAGGATGTGCTTGATTTCATCCTGCTGGAAAAGCGCATCATATAAATGCAATACCGCCCCGCCAGGATAGCCAAAAATATATTCTACGCCTTCGTCTATAAGACTCTGAACCAGGATTTGTGCGCCGCTTAACTCCACGCTATTACCTCAATAAACATGATTATTTTCAATCCAAACCAACTTATATGCGTTTTTTAAAATTCAAGAGTAAAATACAGGGGTTTTAAAAAAACATCTAGATGCCTTACTATGATATTTGTCCCATTTAGACAAACGTAGTCCAGACATTTTACTAGGTTCTTAATAAAATTGTAATTATCTCTCTTGTCCTTTTTTATACTTATCTAATTTGTACGATTTTGAGTACACATTGTTGACACAAAAAAAATTCTAATGGCTGAAATTAACAAATCTGCAAATTCATTAAATTTAATTATCCGGTTTTTCTTAAAAAAATTCAGGACGGTTTATTACAGCGCCAGAGAATCAATAGGCGAGCATAAGCGGGATATTGTTGTTTATCAGGTTGAACAGACGTGTATCAGCCTTAATGAAACCAGAAATGAGTTTGAAGATGCGCTGGAACGCTTTAAAAGCCTCGTCTGTGTTAATGAAACGTCGCTGGAGCATAGATATAATCTGCTCAACAGGCAATACCAGTTTTGCCGTTCAAAATCCGATACTGTCAGCGCCAGAATCAGGGCAATAGAAGAAGTCAGTGAGGCGTTATTTGTAGAATGGGAAAACGAACTTAATGAATACACCAATCGTACACTACGTAATAGCAGCAAACAACAGTTAAAAGCAGCCAGGCAAAATTATGCCCGGCTGATTAAGGCGATGCACAGCGCTGAAAGTAAAATTCAGCCGGTGCTGGCAGCATTTAAAGATCAGGTGTTACACCTTAAACATAATCTCAATGCACGCGCTATCGCGGCATTACAGCATGAGCTTATTGAAATCAGTATTGATATTTCACAGCTAATTTATGCAATGGAGCAAACCATTGCCGAGGCAAGTCACTTTGTTTCTGCGCTGGTGGATCAAAAAGCCTTACCTGTTCGGTGAACTTGGATCATATAGAACGTCATTGGCTTTATCTTTAGCGTTTTCTTTTATTGTGCCTTTACGACTATCCTGATCACTTCTTTCCTTGCTAAATTGTGCAATCATTTCTTCCCAGCTTGAATATTGGTCATAACCTTTAAACCCGGCAGCTTTACGTTGTTGATAAAGTTCCTTACCTAATTCTATGATTTCCTCAGGCTTTTTGCCATCAACTATATCAAGAAATTCTTTGTCATCCTTGTGGGCATCACGAATCGCCCAGAAAGAGACTTCAAATTCGATACGGCTATCGGGAGGCAAGCGATTTTTGAGCGCTTTTACCGAACGATACGCGGTATTGGTAGTGTGACCGTTTATTTCCTGCCCTTTACCGCAAGCTATTAATGTTGTGCAGCCAAGAATGAGCAACAGAATGGATATTTTCTTCATAAAGATAACCTCGAAGTTAAGTACGGGTCTATGTTATGGTATTTATAACACCAGATCACCAAACAAAGTAAAATGGCCGGTCATTATAACCCTGAGCTAAGCCTATATGCTGGAATTTATCCAATTATTAAATCAGCGTTACCAGATGGTTTTGAGCCAATCGGGAACCGAGGCCGACAAAGTTAGCTATCAACAGCGAGTAGATCAGCTGATTTTGGCTGAAGCGCTAATACGCAAGGGACAGCTTATTGATGCGTCACCGGGACAACCGTTACAAATGACGGTAGTTGGACCGACGCAGGCAGGCAAGAGCACATTGGTCAATGTGTTACTGAACAATAATGTTGCAGGGGTAAGCCCATTGGCGGGTTACACCATTCATCCGCAGGGTTTCTGTCATCGTGTAAGCCTTGATGATTGCAGTGGCTTACAGCGCTATTTTGGGCGTTTTCAACAATTCCAGCAAGCACACATTCCAAAGCAACGCTATGACTGCTATTCCTTGACTGAACACGCTATGGATTCCCCGTATTTGCCGCGCGGCGTAGTATGGGATACGCCGGATTTTGATTCGATAGACTCGGCAACGTACCGGGAAGGTGTGATCAGGGCGATTGCTTTGGCGGACATTATCATCCTGGTCGTCAGCAAGGAAAAATATGCCGATCAATCAGTCTGGGACATTATGTCCGCGCTTGAAGCGCTGCATCAGCCGACGGTTATTTGTTTGAACAAATTGGGGGAGGGTTCGGAATCGCTATTGATTCAATCATTAAAAGAAAAGTGGCAGCTTGCCAGAACGGATGCCTTTCCTGAAGTAGTGCCATTATATTATCAAAAACAAACAGGTTTGCCTTTCTGGCCAAAGGCCGATCGGACCTTGCTTATACAATTGGCAAACAAGGTCAACCCTAAAAAACATGCGCGCTGTGAACAGGAGTTGCTGCAAAAACATTGGCAGACCTGGCTGGAACCGGTTATTGCCGAGCATAAGGCTTTAACTGATTGGAAGGGCTTCGTGGAAGAAGCAATCAAGCAGGCAGTGGACAATTATCAGCGCGATTATTTGAATCATCCGCGCCATTATGAAACCTTCCAGAAGGCCTTGGCTGAATTGTTGACGTTACTGGAAATACCCGGCCTGGCGGGCATTTTGACCGGTGCGCGCAAGGTTCTTACCTGGCCGGTCAAACAGATGATGAAGCTGGGGCGAAAAAGCCTGCATATTGCCGATAGCAGTCAAGAAATAGTGTTATTAAATCAAATAGCCGAGCATTTACTGATTCAATTGGCGGACAGACTGCTGGATAATGCCGAACAGGGTAACCAGAGACTTTGGTGGAAAGAATTCAGCAGCTTATTACGTCGTCAACGACAGGAGCTATTGCAAGACTTCAGCAAGTCTGCAACAGACTATCATGTGTCTTTTCAGCAAGATGTGGAAAAAACCGCGCAGCGTTTATATCGCAAACTGCAGGAACAACCGATGGTCTTAAACAGTTTGCGCGCCACCCGGGTAACTACCGATGCCGCCGCCATTGCCTTGACCTTACACATGGGGGGTATCGGTATGCATGATTTGATTTTTGCCCCTGCAATGTTGACGGTCACTTCGCTATTAGCCGAAAGCGCTATAGGCAGTTATATGCACAAAGTAGAGACTGAATTAAAGCTACATCAGCTCAATACGGTAAAACAGGCACTCTTTGTCGAGAATATCGGCAAAAAACTCTTGGCCCTGCCTGAACAATTATCGATGCTGACACATTTTAATATTTCTCCTGAGCAACTACAGGCGGTTGAACAGCAACTCATTGACAAGCGAAATGGCTTACGATTACTCTGATTTAATAGAAAAAATTCAACGCTGGACTGAACAAGCTTGTTTATCAGGCTGGCTTAATACAGAAACTGCACAACAGTTGTGTCATTTTGATACCAGAACCCCCGAGGCTTTGTTTAACTCCGGTATTACAAGACCGCTTATTGTCGCTTTTATGGGCGGCACCGGCGTGGGTAAAAGTTCTTTGCTCAACCGCCTGGCAGGGAAGTCGATTGCCAAAGCGGGCATTGAGCGGCCAACTTCACGGGAAGTTACTTTATTTCATCATCAAAGCATCGCCATCCAACACTTGCCTGAACAATTGCCTCTTGCCAAAATCAATATTGCACAACATGACGATGCAGCGAAAAAAAATATCGTCTGGATTGATATGCCGGATTTTGACAGCACCGAACAGAGTAATAAGCAGCAAGTTTTGCAATGGTTGCCGCATATTGATGTACTGATTTATGTGGTCAGCCCCGAGCGGTACAGAGATGAAAAAGCCTGGCGCTTGCTGCTTGCAGAAGGTGCGCGGCATGCCTGGCTGTTTGTTTTTAATCAGTGGGACAGAGGGCAGTCAGAGCAGTATCAGGATTTTAACCGGCAGCTGCACAAAGCCGGTTTTGTAGAACCGATTATATTTAAGACAGTCTGTGCAGAAGAACTGCAAGCTGATGAATTTACCTTGCTGGAAGCAACTATTGTCGCTTTGGCAACAGAGCATATTGTTGGACAACTGGAACAAAGAGGCTTGCAGATACGCAAAAATGAATTAAAGGAAAAACTGCAAAACGCTGCCGAATTATTAGGCGCTGAACAGGCTTTCCAACGCACAGCGGAACTGTGGCAGAAGCAATGGCAACGGATGTCAGAACAGCTTCAGCAGGGGTTTGCATGGCCTGTACAACACGCTGCATCCTATTATGCAGAACATGCCGCTGATTTAATCACAAATGCAGCTAGCGCCAGCCCTTTGTTATGGGATGCCTGGGCGCAGTCCCGTCTTGACGATGCGTTGGATGAATTTATTATTAATGTCGATCAGTCAGGGCTTCCTGTTATACCGCTTAAACAACACACAACTATGATACGGGAAAAAGCTTCCAAAATCATGCAGACACAAACTGAACTGTCAGCGCGGCAAGCTTTAGCGAATCCGGGCAATGTCCTCCAGCGTGGTTTTCTAAAATGTATGCGTTTATCTGAAATTATTTTGCCATTAATTGCAATGGCTTGGGTCGGCTATAAAGTTTTTATCGGCTATTACACCAGCAACATGACCAATACCCACTATTTGGGTGTGGATTTTGCCATACATAGCGGCTTGTTAATTGCAATATCGTGGCTGACACCCTATTTTATTTTGAAAAAATCGCAACCATCCCTGAAAAAAAGCGCTTTAAAAGGACTGAACAAAGGCATAGCGAACGCACTTGGCATAATAGACAGCGAAGTTTCAAGGGTAATAGAAAGTCTCAATCATCAACATACAGAACAGCTAAAACAACTTTCCGGCATCATTGAACAGTGTGGTGACACTGATGCGGGCCAGAGTCTATCCAAAGATAGCAATAATCCTTTAACACGGATGCTGATGAATTGATATCGGTGCGTTCAGGCCTTTGCGCATGACTGCCAACGAACTGGCCTATAAAAGCTGTAGCCAGGTGGCAGGAGCGAAGCCTGGAACCGGCACAGGCTTATTAATCGCGATGCAGGTATCACTCTAGCTACGTTCATGGGACCTGGAGTTGTTAATTTAATAGCTCCGATTTTAAAGAAGCCATAAAATTCAAAGTGTAATTCCATAGACCTGGATGGTTGCCGTGTTAATCTTTTGCAAGGTCATTATTTATGCAACATAAACGTAATAAAAAGCTGATTACAAATGTGTTAATAGTCGGCATAGTAATTGCCATTCTGAGCTATCTATTTCATCCCGGTGTTGGCCAGTTTAGCGTTATGCTAAATGGCGAGCCTGTTGCAGACCCATTGGTTCGTTTTGCCGCCATACCGACATTGCTAATAATTATGGCAATCACCGGTTTCCTTATAACATTGCTGTTTATAGGTATAGGCATGTTTATGTTTCTGGGCGCCATTTTTGTTGCATTAGCTATCATCGCCATTATGGCGCCTTATTTCTGGCCGGTACTGATTATAATTTTTCTGATAATCGGCTTGATGGCTTTTAGTCATGGCGATAAAATTTGAGTAACCGCCGGGATACAAGCCCTATGAAACTTAACTCCATTAATCTTTATTAAAATATCTTGCAGACAGCAAACTACAAGGTGTAATCTTCACCGCGATAGGTTAAAAAATAGCCTTAAAATTCCTATCTATAATAAACGCTCATAGAGATTAAAACCATTAATGAACAAGACTTGAAAAATGGCTAAGCAGGGAATACTGATAGATCACTTTTTCGAACTTGTTCATCTATTGAATAATACCGACCTGGTAACCGTGAGCATTAATTAAACCTTAAATGCGAGAAGCTAACTATGTCTAAATTCCCGATCGATCTTGGCGCCTATCAGCGCATAACTTTAGATCCCAGCATTTCTACTCTTACCGCCCAGCAAAAAGCCAGTCTTAAAGCAAATATTCAACTTTGTCGGGATGCAATTGTCTTCTTTACGGCTACCGGCGCGGCGAGAGGCGTTGGCGGGCATACCGGTGGTCCTTACGATACTGTGCCTGAAGTCATGATTATGGACGCCTTATTTCGTGGTTCAGCCAATAAATTCGTCCCCATTTTTTTTGATGAAGCCGGACACCGCGTGGCGACTCAATATCTGATGTCTACTCTGAACGGCGATCTGCCTGCCGAGCGTCTGATGGAATACCGCGCCGCTCATTCTCATCTGCCCGGTCACCCTGAACTGGGTTTGACTCCTGGAGTAAAATTCAGCTCGGGACGCTTGGGTCACATGTGGCCCTATGTCAATGGCGTGGCTATTGCCAACCCGCGTAAGGTGCTGTTTTGCCTGGGTTCTGATGGTTCGCAGCAGGAAGGTAATGACGCAGAAGCCGCACGCATTGCCGTCGCTCAAAATCTGAATGTCAAGCTGATTATTGATGATAATGACGTAACAATAGCCGGCCACCCTTCCAAATATCTGACCGGTTGCTCTACCGCTAAAACCTTGGCTGGTCATGGACTAACTGTATTGGAAGGCGACGGCGAAGATATCGATGATCTGTATAAACGAATCTGCACGGCCATAAACACCGATGGCCCGGTTGCTATCATTAATTATCGCCCCATGTGTCCGGGGATTGCCGGCCTGGAAGGTTCAAACCATGGCCATGACGTAGTTTCTGTAAAAGTGGCGCTCGAGTATTTAGAGACTCACGGCCAGCAAGCGGCGGCAGATCACCTTAAAGAAATCAAAGCGCCGAAAAATGATGCCGTATTTCTTGGCTCCAGCGACAAGTGGGATGCCAACCGCAATGTTTTCGGTGATGCAGCCGTCGCGATTCTGGGCCGGATGAGCGCAGCCGAACGGCACGACAAAGTCCGCGTCGTTGACAGCGACCTTGAAGGTTCCTGCGGTCTGATCAAAATTCACAACGCTTATCCTGAAGTGTTTATTGCTTCCGGAATAATGGAGCGCAGCAACTTTTCGGCCGCAGCCGGTTTCGGGATGGAAGCAGGCAAACAGGGTATTTTCGGTACTTTCAGCGCCTTCCTGGAGATGTGTATTTCCGAGATCACGATGGCGCGTTTGAATAATTCCAACGTACTCTGTCACTTCTCCCACTCCGGTATAGACGACATGGCTGACAATACCTGCCATTTCGGTCTGAATAATATGTTTGCCGACAATGGCTTGAGCGATGGTTACGCAACCAATCTTTACTTTCCGGCCGACCCGCTGCAAATGAAAGCTTGCCTTGAAACCATTTTCTTCGATCCAGGTTTGCGTTTTGTCTTCTCGACCCGCTCTAAAGTGCCGACCATTTTGAATACTGACGGCGAGGAGTATTTTGGCGGTAACTACAAATTTGTTTCCGGAAAAGATGAAGTAGTCCGCGAAGGAACCCAAGGTTATATTGTCAGCTTCGGCGAAGCATTGTATCGGGCGCTGGACGCCGTAGAGCGTCTAAAACAGGAAGGCATTGATGTCGGCTTGATCAATAAACCAACCTTGAATGTAATCGATGAGGACATGCTAACCAAAATTGGCAATTCGCCGATGGTATTGGTGGTAGAAGCCTTTAATCGCAAAACCGGTTTGGGTAGCCGTTTCGGCTCATGGCTGCTGGAGCGCGGACTTACACCAAAGTATGCGCATATTGGCACCCACAAGGAAGGTTGCGGCGGGCTATGGGAACAATTCCCTCATCAAGGCATTGACCCGGCAGGTATAATGGCCAAAACCAAGGAGCTTTTACAAGGTTAGGCTAACCACTGCCAATAAGGGCACATTGAATGTGCCCTTTTTTTTGCCGGCTGCTTATCTTTGCCGACCCCGGATTGCGAAGAGTATAGACCCACCAGCCGCTGATCATAATCGCCAGATAAAGCTGACCAATTAAATTCACAATTACTTCGTGACTGAATCAGTTGGATTGAGCTCAGACTGCAATTTTACCTCGAACTTGGCGGGCAATTCCGGCTAATGCGACCGTTTGAGTATTCCCTTCAGACTGCCTTGGGCCAGAAATAGCCTGTCAAAAACCTTCAGGTGAATTTTGGCAAGCCAGGAGCCTAGGAACACCATTCCTATACCGATCAATATTTCCTCGGCGGTCTTGCGATAATGGACAAATTTGGCAATAGGCTTCCAGACCGTTGCGCCTAATGCCAGTGTGAATAGCGCCGAAACAATTTTTCCCCATGTCGTTGAAAACGGTACGGACCACCACGCATAGCTAATAAATGCCAACAAGGCCAGTAATACTACCAGGATCAAGATTCCGGCAAGCTGGAGCGGTTTTGATAGCAACCAGATTTTGAGGAAGAGCTTATCGGCAACGCGGAGCTGTCGCAGGAGAGGGGTATTGCTGCCCGGTTTGCGCATCTCGTCTTCCAGTTCCAAAAATGTCCACTTCATAGACACCGGCGCGGATGTTTCGAAGCCCAGGGAGGATAACGAATCTCGGAATGCATATTCCGTCATCCGATAAGCGCAGGTCATCAGGGCATAGGCCTCGGTCTCGGAAAAGGAGTCGAGGTCGGTGCGGATTGCTGCCAATTTTTGCTGGACTTTACGCTGAATGCCGTAAGGGAGCAAAGGATCGTTGGTTATCGGATCGCTGAGATCCTGACAGTCGATCCAGTCCACCGGAAGACTCTCCAGTCCCGCCTTGAGGTGAATGAACATAAGACCTTGCAGTAAGCCGGAGCGCCGCCAGGCGTCGAGCTCGTGGTATTGGCTTTCCCGTAATCGCGCCTGCAGAATACTGTTGGCGCGCAGCGGTACCCCTAACAACCCTTTGTTCGGTTCGTCCTGCTGGTCCATCTGACCGCTGGCATCACTGACTAAAAGCACATTGCAGCCCTGTTCCAGCAACGCCGCCGTACCCTGATTGTCATGCACGCCACCGTCGATCAACTGCACAATTTTATCCGGGTATAGCCCAACGAGTGGGAGCGGCTCGAATAAACCGGGAACGCATGAGGAAGCCGCGACCGCGTAACCCAAGCGCATCTCCTTGTGAGGCTCAGGCGCGTCTTCGTAATACATCCGCCGTAGGCGATAGTTGGTATCTATTGCTGAGCCCGCCCCGACCGGCGGCTCACCCATCCAGGTTGTCGTGAACTGCCAGTTGTGGCCAGTGTTCAGTGGAGTGGCGTTTAGCACAAGGATGGGAACCTTGGCTGCACGGCGCCAGTTCTGATCCTTGGGGGAAAAACCCGGCGCTTCGCCTTTCGGTTCTACCTTGAGTTCATTCAGTAACAGTTTTCCGGCTCCCTTTGCCTCTGTAGCCGGTGTTTCGGGCGATTTGATACGGGAAAAAATCTGCTCTTCATAAAGTTCGCCAAGCCGGTTCGTTCGCGAATAACCGGAGGAGTAAATCATCTTTGCGTTGGCCATCCATTCGGAGGCCACCTGCACTCTTACGTTGGTTTGCACGCCATCGAGAAAGTCCTTTTGAACCCGTTCCACGATGGCGATGTAGTCTTCCCGGGTGATCTCCGCGTCGGTTTTGGACTGTAAAAGATTGCGGGCCTCCAGATAGTAATGGGCGCCTATGATCGAGCCGCCGGAGACGCAGGACAGATATTCAACGCCGCGGAGTAGATCCAGTTCCGCCAGTTTCGCCAACATCCCGATGTGGAAGAGTGACGCACGGAACCCTCCGCCGGACAGGGCGAGGCCGATTTTACCTTTCAGCAGGGAATTCAGGCCTGCCACTCGGTCCCCCAGGAATTCAGCGAGCACATCTTTGGCGATTGCGGGTGTTTCATTTTTCTCGAGAAGTTGGAGTAGGCGAGCCAATTGGCGGGCGGTCGTCTCCCATGCCCATTCCGGCACGTCGGGCAACGCGGCAGCTTGCTGTAACCAGGGGCGCGCGTCTTCATAACGCTTCAGGCCAAAGTAGGCTTCGGCAATGGTTACCAGAAACCACCATTCCTGCTTTAGCCACTCTTTGCGCGGTTGTTCGGCTATGCCGGGAACGACAGTGACGATGTCCTCCCGGATCTTTCGGGCTTGCTTAGCCTTGGCTGTGGCTTCGGCCCCATTCGTCTCCATGCCTGCCAGCAGGTCCAGCACGAAAGCCGCGTTGATGCCCGTATAGCCGCGATCCTTGACTGGGCCGTCAGCGTCTTCAGAGATGCCTTGAGCATGGCCACGGGCATAGTAGGCAAGCGAAGTATCCAGATAGACGCGTTGATTGGTAAGCTCCCATTTTCGCTTGAAAATGGCGCCGGCTTGCCCGAGTGACTCCTCATCCTTGGTGCAGTCTTTCGACTTGATATCCAGATTATCCAGGCTTTTCAGAATCTCCAGGGCCCGGTCAAGTTTTTCCAACGGATTCAGATCGGGGTCTTTATAGGTACAAAGACTCAGTTCGTGAGTCAGTTTACGTTGAAGGGTTTCATCGGGGGCGGGAGTTCGATTATTAAGATAATCGGCATGGTGTTTCTCCAACATTCTCCGCGCCAGACCAAAAGCCCGTTCGTTCTTAAGTTTTTTCTCCAGGTCCAATAGATAGTTCGAATCGATCCGCTCGCCGGCGATCACTTTCTTCGCCTTATCGACGTTTGCACTGATTGGTCTGCTCATGGGAACCCCCCTCATTATTTATTATCGTTATTTACACGGAAGTCTAAACTCTTTCCGCAGAGATTTTACTCAAATCAGAATTGGCTAGATGTCTGTAGCACTTGGGCCGTTTTTTGAGGTTCAGTAGCATATATAGCCGGAAAATACATAAATATTGCCTTCAGGTGAAAACATATCGCCAAAGATCCACGATAAGGCTGCTTCAAAGTTCAATAACTTCCCAATATTTATTATCGCCTCGATAGGTACGATAGACTCCTGGAAAAAATAAATCAAGCTGGCAGCAACGAAATCATTGACAATTAGCCATCGGAACCATAAAGTCTTACTCATTTCTTACGTTGAGTGGCAAACATGGATTCCATAAAACTCTCAAGCAAAGGCCTGGTTTTCATCCCTAAACATATCCGGTCTGCTTATCACTGAGAGCCAGGTAAAGAACTTATCCTCATTAATACAGGTAAAGGGATTCTGCCAAAACCTAAAGCGACTTTCTCTGAATCGACACTCAGCGAAGTGGCGGGCTGTCTTCACTATGCAGAATCAGCCAAAACGGTTGACGAATGGATAGTGCTATTGCCAAAGGTCTTAAGGCGCTATTCAATGATTAACAGGATGAAACAACATGAAAAAATTAAAAATAGTCGTTTTATTAATTGCATTATTCAGCCTTTCATCGGTATATGCCGAAGAAACACTGCGAATGTCAACCACCACCAGCACAGAAAGTTCAGGTTTATTGGCGGTGTTAAATCCACCGTTTGAGAAAGCAAATAAAGTCAAGGTAGATGTTATCGCGGTAGGCAGCGGCAAGGCGTTGAAACTGGGTGAAAACGGTGACGTGGATGTTATGTTTGTCCACGCACCTAAAGCGGAAGAGGAGTTTGTGGCCGCAGGTTTAGGTGTGGATCGTGCCGCGGTAATGCACAATGATTTTGTTATTGTCGGGCCCAAATCTGATCCCGATGGCATTAAATCAGCTGCCAATATAGAAGAGGCCCTGAAAAAAATCAGCGCCGGTAAAACAGCGTTTATTTCCAGAGGTGATGATTCGGGAACACATAAAAAGGAACTGGAGTTGTGGAAAAAAGCCGGTGTATCACCTGCAGGTGATTGGTACGTGTCTGCAGGACAAGGCATGGGAGCAGTGCTGCGTATGGCTGATGACAAGCAAGCCTACACTTTATCAGATCGGGGAACTTTTCTTGGCTATCAGGATAAAACACAATTGGTTGTGTTGTCTGAAGGCGGAAGCGCCTTGCTCAATCCCTATCATATTATTGCAGTCAATCCTAAAGGTCATGCCCATATTAAGTATGAACTGGCAAAAAAATACATCGCTTATGTAACCGGGGCGGAAGGCCAAAAGATCATTGCCAACTTCAAAAAAGATGGGCAGCAATTGTTTTATCCTGATGCAATTAAGAAATAATAATTTTGTAACCTGAATACTGTGTCTAGTCGCCTCCAGTCGGTTCCACCTGACCACGAATGACCCCGCCTGGATTGGCGACGGAGTGCACGTTGACGTAGACGTTGCCTGCGCGCAATGAGGCTGCTAACGCCGAAATTGTCGCCCCGCATGTTGGGTCGGATATGCTCGTGTCCGTTAGGGTCGCGTTGGAGATCCACTTGCCATCGACGTCGTAGCCGGCTGCGTTGTCGCCGGCGAGAAAGGCCACAATAGGCCCATTGACGCCGATCGGGGCACAATGCAGGTGGGCCTGCCTGATGCGCACGCCGTCATTGACTCTCAACGAGAATTCGGCTTCAGTCTCTGCCTTGTTGACCTGGAGTTTGAACTTCCCCGTTGCGTCGGTTATGACTGGCGGGACCTCTTGTTCACCAGACAGTGTGGCTTTGAACGTTTCGTCTGCCCAAGCCGCTGGGGCGACGGCGACCAGTGCGAAAACCAAAGCAGCAAAGAGCTTTGGCATCATAGTTTTTCGTTTCATTTTCGTCTCTCCTGTTTAACTCACATTAATTTTAGTCTGACACTGGAGGGAGAGAAACGGTACTCTTCCTCGTCCATCCGTGCTGCTTCCACAGCCTTCAATCAATCACCTCCTTCCGGTTTCGTTCTCCACTCTATCCCACGTTCAGGTTACTCAAATCGGTTTAGGCGATTTGCACGAAGCAGGGTGAACTGCTTCGATCCGTATCAAGCTAAACTGCTACGTGATGCTTTCGTTTGTCACCCCCGCGTCCGTTTGCTGTCCAGTTGTACAGGGCCTAACAAGTGATAATAAAAGTTTCTGTATATTTACCATGATTCAGGCATCACGACAACATTATATGATCTAATTCGAGCTTCAGCCCAACTCTTTAGCGGCATCTTCGGTGCGAAAAAACATTTTGCCGGGTTTGAGTTGTTCAAGAAAATTGGTTTTTTGCAATTTGTCCAGTACCGGGCCTTTTGCTTCAGCGATGTGCAGGGTTTTTCCTGACGCTTGCAAGGCATGGTTAAAGTTTTCCAGTGTTTCCAATGCTGTTGTGTCTATATCACTGACCGACGTAAAAATCAGCACGACATGTCTAATGTCCGGTTGCCGTCTTAATTCAGCCGCAAGATAGTCTTCAATGTAATTAATATTGGCAAAGGTGATGTTTTCATCAATGCGAACCAACAGCAGGTGATGCCAGGTTTCCACGCTATGGCGCTTGATATTGCGGTAATGCTCAGTTTCAGGTATGCGGCCAACCACTGCAATATGAGGCTGGCTGGTTTTGCGTAAATTGCTGGCGATGGTAAGAATAATGCCTAAAATAATGCCTTCCTCAATGCCGAGGATTAAAACGCCCAATAGGGTGGCCAGTTCGGCAAGGCCATCGCCGCGATCATAATTCCAGGTGTGATAAATGTGTTTGATACGCACTAAACGGAAGATGGCGACCAGAATGATGGCGGCCAACGCCGATTTTGGAATATTTTCAAACCACGGATTAAAGAATATGACGGCCAGGGCAAGAATTCCTGCAGCAATCAGCATGGCCATTTGCGTACGTGCACCCGCAGAAAAATTCACCATGGTCCGGCTAAACCCCCCGGCAACAGGCATACCGCCGGAGATGGCGGTGGCCAGATTAGCAGCGCCCAGTGCAATTAATTCCTGGTTTGCTGCGATTTTTTCACCTCTGAGATTGGCGGTGACTTTAGCAATTGCGACACTTTCTATATACGCAATCAAGGCGATAAAGGCAGCGTAAGGCAGTAATGTGTGCCATTTTCCGACATTAATGAAATTCAGGCTTAACGCCGGAAAGCCGGATGGCACTTGTCCGACCACAGCCACGTTGTACTGCACCGCCAGATTAAAATAATTAACGGCTGATGTTGCCAGCAAGACCGTCAGCAACGGCCCGCATTTGCTGATTGCGGTGACTAGCGAAAGTTTTATGCCTGCTCTT
Source organism: Methylococcales bacterium (assembly GCA_028714175.1). GTDB lineage: Bacteria > Pseudomonadota > Gammaproteobacteria > Methylococcales > Methylomonadaceae > JAGXGJ01. The sequence continues at coordinate 10,977 of JAQTMV010000026.1, read as the reverse complement.
TTGAGTATTGCAGTAAGCGGTTTTCCAAAAAACAGTAGTAAACCGAGGGCTGCAAGACTGATTGATAAGGTGATGGTATTGCTTGTTTGTAAATAATCGACGTAGCATCCTATCCCGCTACCACATGATGGACTTTTTAAGCCGAGAGTGAGCGGTAACTGGTTAGCTATTATCAAAATGGAAGCTCCGCTGGTAAAGCCGGCCAGTACCGGATGACTGATAAAATTCACCAGTCCGCCCATGCGTAACAGCGCCATCAGCAGCATAATCACACCGCTTTCTGCCGATAAAATCAATGCGCTTTGTACCGGATTACCCAAAACACTGACCTCTGGCGCGGTTAAGGCGCTGGCAATCATGATAGCGGCAATTGAAACGGGGCCGACGGACAAGGTTCGGCTGGTACCCAACAGTGCATAGACTACCGGCGGCAAGATACTGGCATATAAGCCCAGTTGCGGCGGTAAGCCCGCCAATATAGCGTAAGCGATACCTTGAGGAACTAACAGTATAGCGGTAATGCTGCCGGCAAACAGGTCGTCATTAAAATTCTGACGGGTATAGGTTTTAAGCCAGCCGAAAATCGGAAATAACTTTGTTAACCGTAACTCTTCGTAAAGGGAAGGTCTCATTGCCGTTTTGTTTTTTTGATGGGAGCTGAGGCGAAAAGAACAGGGTTAGTCTTATGCATTTCCTTAGCTTCGCTTCCACGCTGGAATATGCATATCAGGCAAAATACCCATTGTGGGCAAAGGTATATACACAAGTGCCTGCTCCATCTCCCTTGAGGGAGGAGGCCGGGATGAGGGGGTATAAATAGTTTACTTTTATTCTCCTCTCCCCAACCCAATGTTTCCGGGCTGTCCTGCCCGGAACCCTGCGGGCGCTCTCCGTGCGACCAAATCCGCTCCCGGCGGATTTGTCCAGCAGGAGAGGGAGTAAGTTTGATTTGCAACTCATTGTTTTAAGATATAAAGAATTTGTGTAGATAGCCATGCATTGAGGGGACGACTAAAGCCGCATCCACATCAGCAACTCTTTTGCCTTGAATTTATTGCGTTATTCGTCTTTCATAAAGCGTTTGGCATAGCTTTCCAAATGTGGAATATCAATACGATAACCTTTGAGCATCAAATGCCAGTACAACCAGGGAAAGCCGGTTGTTTTACCCCACCACCAGATCCAACGATTTTTTCTTGGATCCAGAAAAGGGAAAGAAGGCGTTACTTTGCCGTCATAAGAAAATTCAGCCAGCATGACCTTATTCAATGACGTGGTTAACGGACAGGAGCCATAACCGTCATAACCTTCTGCGAGCTGTTTGCTGTTCATCAGGCCAAGAATATTATCAACCACCACCGGAACCTGTTTGCGCACTGCAGCAGCGGTTTTGGCATTCGGTGTTGACGTTGCATCGCCCAGTCCGAAAATATTGGAGTATTTATTATGTTGCAGATTTTTCGCATGCACATCAACCCAGCCAGTCGCATTAGCCAACGGGCTGTTTTTAATAAAATCAGGGGCGCTTTGTGGCGGTGTGACATGAATCATGTCAAATAGTCTGGTGACCTGTTGCTTGTTGCCTTCGCTGTCTGTCATTTCAAATGTGGCTGTTTTAGCCGGCCCATCAATGGCAACCAGATTGTGGTTAAAATTAGTTTTAATGCCGTAGCCGGCAACAACCTTCATTAATGCCTTGGCGAAAAAAGGCACGCCAAACATGGCTGGCCCGGCATTGAAAAATTCAATATTAAATTTATCCAGAATGCCTTTTTTACGAAATCTATCCGCAGCCAGATACATTATTTTCTGCGGCGCACCCGCACATTTGATCGGCATCGGCGGTTGTGTGAACAGCGCTGTTCCTGATTCGACATTTTTGATACATTCCCAGGTATATTCCACCGTATCGGGCGAATAGTTACTGCACACATTGTTTTTATTCAGCGTTTCTTTTAAACCGGCAATTTTATCCCAATCCAGTTGCAAACCGGGGCAGACAACCAGGTAATCGTAACTGATGCTGTCGCCGGAACGTAAAGTGACTGTATTTTCATCCGGTTGGAAGGTTTCGGCATAGTCTTTAATCCATTTGATACTGGGATGAATTAAATCGGCTTCATTGCGGAGGGTTTGCTTTAAGGTATATTCGCCGCCGCCGACAATAGTAAAGCCCGGTTGGTAATAATGCTTTTCAGACGGCTCAATTATCGCTATATCAATGTCAGCATTTTGACGGCGCATATTGTTGGCGACGGAAACGCCCGCTGCGCCGCCACCGACAATCAATAGGGTATGGTGTTGATTTGACATGAATTCTCCTCGCTTTATTGCCTGCGTGTTCTTTGCGGCTACTGCGCCGCATTAAATAATCACATTATAATTGTTAGGTTGATGTTGAATGAGATTGTCAAATTTCTGACCATATCACTCAACAATCTACTTTTGACTTAAAACACGTTTTAAGTCAACTTATCTTTGAATTATGATACTTGGTTAAACGCTTTTTGCCACGCTTCAAATCCGCCCGCTATAGACAGGACATTCTTATAGCCTAATAGCTGCATTGTTTGCGCTGCCAGTGCTGCGCGGCCACCCGTGCGACAATACGCCAATACCGTTTTGGATTTATCAGCCAGTTCAGGGATGTTCCCGATTTTAAATTCCAGTACACCGCGGGGCACCGGTAATGCATTATCAATATGACCATTGGCGTATTCGCTTTCTTCGCGGACATCGACAACAACGATATTACCTTCTGCCAGCAGTTGCTTGGCAGTCGCAACATTCACTTCGGCAATATGCTGTTTCGCTTCGGCTACCAGGTCCTGAGGGCTGATTTCATGGCGAACAGGGCGTGCAGTTTCTCTGACGGCAACCGTATCCTGACGTTCATTTTCTTCCAGACCGCAACGCCGGTTAGCCGGTACCGCTTCATCGATCAGTCTGGGTTTAGGTAAATTCAGATGAGCCATGATATCGATGAATTGCTCACGAGACTTACCCGCCAAACGCGGATTAGTGGTGCGCTCCTGTCGGATAGTACTCACCCAGTGTTGCTGATAGTCATGACCCGGATAGACCAGTGTGTCATCCGGCAACGTAAACAATCGGTGGGTAATACCATCATATTGGGCGCCTGCATCCCCGCCCTGAAAATCAGTGCGGCCACAACCGCCGATCAATAAAGAATCGCCGGTGAAAACACGATCACGCCATAAAAATGAAAGACTGCCGCGCGTGTGTCCGGGTGTGGCAATAACTTTAATCTGTTCGCCGCCGGCAAATTCAAAAATATCGCCATCCTGGATTTGAATATCCGCAGTCTCCGCACCGCACAATTGACTGACCCCGGTTTGGGCGCCCAAACGTTGGCGCAGATGGCCGCTTGCCGTGATATGGTCGGCATGAACATGGGTTTCCAGCGAATATTTCAATTGCAAGCCCTGTTCCTCCAGTATCTTTATATATTCATCAATATGGGTATTGACAGGATCAATCAGGACAGCATCCTTGCTGATCGGGTCAGCAATCAAATAGGTGTAGGTCCAGGTTTCCTGGTCAAATAATTGTTTGAATATCATGACGTCTCTCCTGTTGTTGGGTAATAGGTTGTTTCTTTAATGTTAAGGCAATGCCTGTGCCAAAAGCAAATAACTAATCAAACTCATTAATTTCATTGAATTTGGTAGTTTTAATACAGTCTTTCCTCAGTTTTTTTGTTTCATGTTATGTTTCAGTGATACATAAATATGTTTCACTGAAATGTGCTGAAACAAATGAAACAGTTTTTTTGTATCTGAATGTTGTTTATTATCCTCTACTAATCTGTTATTTTTATCTTTAATTCCACTTCATAGAAGGCTTCCGGTAAGATTGCGGCAAACTTTACCAAGGGTCCTCCCAATAACATAAGTTGAAGCTTATGGAAAAATATATCTATTCCGTCATCGCAACCGCGCTGCTGACAGGTGCAGCCGCTAGAGCATCCGCCAACGGCTTTGCACTGAATGAGCAAAGCGCCAGTGGATTGGGCAATGCCTTTGCAGGGGGTGGCGCCAGTGCAGAGGATGCCAGCACTATCTTCTTCAACCCTGCGGGCATGACCTATCTGCCGGATAACCAGTTGGTGATGGCGGCACATGCGATCCGCCCTTCGGCAGAGTTCAATAACAACGGCTCACATAGTGCCCGTGGTCTGCCAACCGAAGGAGGCGATGGTGGCAATGCCGGAGACTGGGCTTTCGTACCCAACATTTATTTCGCCAAGGCGCTCAATAACAATGTGAGGCTCGGCGTCGGCATTAATGCCCCATTCGCCTATAAAACCGATTATGTCAAGGGCTGGGTGGGGCGATACCAGGCACTGAAAACAGAGCTCAAAACCATCAATATCAATCCCTCGATTGCATTCAAGGCCAGCGATAAGATTTCCCTGGGCCTGGGCTTTTCGGCTATGCGCACGGAGGCAGAATTAACCAATGCCGTTGATTTCGGAACTATTTGCGCAACCGCGCTGGGCGGTTGCGGTATAGGCGCAACTTTTCAAAAAAATGACGGCTTCGCTCGCGTGTCAGGCAATGACTGGGGCTTTGGCTGGAATGCCGGGGCGATTTTCCAGATTACCAATGCGACCCGACTGGCTTTGGCTTATCGTTCGGCAGTGCATCAAAAACTGGAAGGCCATGCCTATTTCGACTACGTACCAGCAGCCTTCGCTCTTTCGCCTGCTCTCACCGCCGGATTTGCCGACGGCTCTGTCAGCGCGAAACTCACTACTCCTGACAGTGCTTCTGCCTCAATCTTCCACCAGATTAACCACCAGTGGGATGTGATGGCTGATCTCACCTGGACGCACTGGAGCGTATTTCATGACCAGACCATCATCCGCACCTCCGGAGCACTGGCGGGACGCACCCTGAGCAACATTCCTCAAAACTGGGATAACACCATCCGGGCTTCGCTCGGCGCCAGTTATCGCTATAATAATGCCCTTAAATTACGCGCCGGCCTGGCCTATGACCAAAGCCCGGTGTCTACGGAATTCCGTACACCGCGGACCCCGAATACCGACCGTACCTGGCTGTCGCTGGGTGCGAATTACAGGTTCACGCCGACCAGCAGCATGGATGTCGGCTACACCCATATCTTTGTCAATAATGCCTCCCTGAACAAAACCACCGATACTTCGATAGCTGTCCTCAGGGACACCGTGAATGGCATTTATGATAGTGACGTGAATATCTTCAGTGTGCAGTTCACGCACACCTTCTGAGGCTCAGGCATGTTTAATCAATGACGCGTGGTGTGAGACAAGCGCAGGATTTTAACCCTGTGTTTAAGTGCAACATGTGTCCGAATAGAAAATCCGGATACTGGAATGCAAAGCTCGGAGGCTTGCAATTACTGCTAGCTATAGCAACTGTTCAAACTCTTCTACAGGCACCGGCTTGCTGAACAGGTAGCCCTGACAGGCATGGCAGCCATGTTGCTCCAGGAAGGCACGTTGCTCCTCTGTTTCCACGCCCTCGGCAATCACCTCTATCCCCAGATTGTGGGCCATGCCGATGATAGTTTGCACAATGATTGCGTCGGTCGATTTCAGGCCGATGTTGCGCACGAAGGACCGGTCTATCTTCAGCTGATCGAACGGCAATTGTGACAGATAGGAAAACGATGAATAGCCGGTGCCGAAGTCATCCAAAGAGAATCGCACCCCGATTTCCCTAAGCGCATGCATCTTGACAATGGTGTCATTGATATTGTCGAGCACCAGGCTTTCCGTGAGTTCCAGTTCGAGCAACTCGGGGTTGATCGCGTTGTCGCTCAGCGCCTGTTGTACCTGAGCGACAAAATCCGGATGCCGGAACTGCCGTGCACTGACGTTGACTGCTAGCTGCAAATGCCGGGTATGCGAATTGCTTTCCCAAACCTTGATTTGTGCGCAGGCAGTTTCAAACACCCACTGGCCGATGGGAAGAATCAAGCTGGTTTTCTCTGCCAGTGGGATAAATTCCAAAGGCGAGACCAAACCTCGCTCAGGATGCCGCCAACGTAGCAGCACTTCAGCGCCGGCGATCTGGCAGTTACTGTACATCTGCGACTGGAAATAAAGCCTGAATTGATTTTCCTCCAGTGCGCGGCGCAAGTCCTTTTCCATGTCGGCCCGGGCAGTTATCACTGCTTGCATGGTCGGATCAAAGAAGCGCAGTGTATTGCGTCCTGCTGTTTTAGCATGATACATGGCGAGGTCGGCGTGCCTGAGCAGATCCTCGACAATCTCCTGCTCACGATACAGGCGAACACCTATGCTGGCCGTGCAATGGAATTCGTACCCATCAACGTTGTAGGGCTGGGCGAGAATGTTCAACAACTTTACACCCACCTGTTTGGTCAGCATAGCGGCCGCTTCAGCTTCTGCACTCAGGTCTGCCAGCAATACAACAAACTCGTCGCCACCCAGTCGCCCCACGATGTCGCCTTCGCGTACGGTGGTACGCAGACGTCGCGCCACTTCGACCAGCAACTGATCACCGGCATCGTGGCCACGCGTGTCGTTGAGCGTCTTGAAGTTGTCCAGATCCAGAAACAGGATCGCGCCATATAAGCCGTTGCGAGTCGCAGCGGCCTGCTCCTGGCTCAGCCGGTCTTGCAGCAGGCGGCGATTGGGTAAATGGGTAAGCGGGTCATAATAGGCCAGGCGGTGGATTTCGGCCAGCGCGTCCTTGTTCTCGGTGATGTCGGAAAATGTGCCGACGTAGTGGCTAATGCTGCCGTCGGGTGCTATGACGGCGGCAATGGTCAGCCACTCGGCGACGATCATGCCATTCTTGCGTCTGTTCCATATTTCCCCCTGCCAGTAGCCCGCTTTCTTCAGGGTGCTCCACATAGCTTTAAAGAATGACTTATCGTGGCGCCCGGAACTGAGCAGGTGCGGCGTCTTGCCTAGCACTTCTTGAGCACTGTAGCCGGTCAACTTGGTAAATGCCTGATTGACACGCAGGATGACGGAGTTGGGGGCAGTGACGATCATTGCTGACTGGGATTCGAAAGCGATTGCGCTGATGCGCAGCAATGCTTCCGCCTGCTTGCGCTCGGTTATGTCCCGAACGATGGCAATACCGCCCACGATCCTTCCTGTTCCATCACGGGAAGGTGCGCAGGTCATGTCAATCCATATGCCAGCATCGCCGGAGATGGCGTCATATTGGCCTTCGTAAAAGACCTTTTCGCCTTTCAGGGCATTTCTCGAAGCCGGGAGGATGGACTTATCATTAAGAGCTTTCATGTCCGTACCGACAATGCCGTCAATTGAATTGTGCAGAATGTCGGCGAAGCGCTCGTTGCAATAAGTAATGACGAGGTTCGTGTCGTAGTGAAAAATGCCCACTGGCGTATGATTCAGCAGCAAACGATAGCGTTCCTCACTTGTTCTGACTGTTTCCTCGCGTGCGGCGGCTTCCAGACGTAAAACGATGTTCTCGGTTATGCTCCGGTTAATACGATGCAAGCTGATGACCATGAAGCCGAGGTACAATATTCCCGCCATGCCCATTGCTACAAAAAAACTGTCACCTGTGATAAACAAGCGGATTTCGAGTGGAACCAGAGAGGTAATGGAAAATACAATTGCACTGACCAGGTCAGCCGAAAATGCAACCACTCCACCAGCCGACAGACCGGCCAGCATAAAGACCAGAAACAGCTGATGATGAGGTTCATTCGCAGGAAACATTATAAAACCTGCTGAACCCCACACCACACCGACAGCCAGAACGCCAAGACGAAACCTCACCAGCCAGACCTGAGTAGCGGTATCGTCACCCACTGGCGAGGATTGATAAGCGTTAACCAATGCGGCCCGAGAAAACGCGACCAAGACAACGAGGGAAAACCAGGCAATAACAACAGAAGACGCTATCACTTCATGCTGCATATACGCAAGAATCGCGGCGAGAAGTGTGCTGGTAACCAGTGACACCTTACTCGCAGAAAACAGCTGTCGCAACTGTGCAGATTGTACTGCTGTCTTTTTGTTCAAGTTGTTCATCATTTATGATTTAGTGGTCAGATGCATCCCTAACGGCTGAAGTGGGTTTGACTTGGATATGGGCATTTCGCTTGGATCATGCACTATAAATTTTCAGAAAATTAATTTCCTAAAAAAATCATCTCTGAAGTGATACTTTTATCTACCAGGATAAAGCCCACGAAGGAGTACTTACTAATGATAGCACCAAGCTTTTTAAAATCACTTTTGGAGAACTGCAAGATAACATGTTTATAGCCCCCTGGGATAATCAATATTCGTTTATACCGGTTAACGCAAAGGCTACGCTGGAATGTTGAATATCCAGGTATTTAATTCCACAATCCAGTAGTATTGATTAATAGTAAAATTTGCGGGAATTCTTTTGTTTCATATACAGTATAAATAAAACAACCAGATGATTCACATAGATACTTATGAAACAAACAGCATCATTTTCCGAAAACAATCCTGTATGGATAGCGCAATTCGACAGTACAATGCTTTTAGTCAAAATGCTAGCACTTTGTGATTCAGTACCTGTTTATATTGTTAATAGTAATCAACAGGTTCTTTATTGGAGCCTGGGGATGGAAAAATTAACAGGATTACAGAAAGTTGATGTTGTAGGAAAATCCTGTTCGCAAGAATTCGCGATTACTGATAATGATAACAATCGGGAACAATTTGTAAAAATAGCCCGGACTGATGGTAATAAAATCGAGGTAAAGAAAGTTGTTCAGATATTACAAAATAAGGAAGGTGTTATTGCTGGTGGAATAGTCTTGCTTGCAGTTTTATCAGAACTCGTAGCCTTTGGTCTTTTACCAAATGCCGTAGACGAGATTAGCAAACCGGATTCTGCGAGCCAGAATTTTCACGGCATATTGAGCCGTTCACCGGCCATGCGAGACGTTTTCCAGAATATTGCAAATGCCGCGGAAACAGAAGCAACTGTGCTGGTAAGAGGCGAGAGTGGAGCCGGCAAGGAACTGGTCGCAAAGGCAATTCACGATCTTAGTGCGCGCCATGGCGCGCCTTTTCTGGCGATAAATTGCGCGGCTTTGTCCAGCAACTTGCTGGAAAGTGAATTGTTCGGTCATGTGCGCGGCGCTTTTACCGGGGCGATCAAGGATCATAGCGGATTGTTTCAACGCGCACATGGCGGAACCTTGTTTCTGGATGAAGTGGCCGAACTTCCGCTTGAATTACAGGCGAAACTGCTCCGAGTGATTCAGGAAAGAAACTATATTCCGGTGGGCGGGGACCGTTCGATTGATGTAGATGTACGCATAGTCGCAGCAACTCATCGATCGTTAAGGGAAGAAGTAAAAAGCGGGCGTTTCCGTGAAGACTTGATGTATCGGTTAAGAGTCGTCCCTATTTTTATTCCGCCATTACGGGAACGCCGGGAAGATATCAGTTTATTAATATGGCATTTTATCCAGCAGCATAATACGGCCAATTTTAGAAAAATCGAAAAAATTGAACCGCAGGCTATGAGGGTTTTGCTGGACTATTTGTGGCCGGGCAATATCAGGGAACTGCATAATGTTGTCGAATATGCCTTTGCTGTAGGCCGTGGCGCGACTTTACGTTTATCTGAATTACCGCCGGAATTTAGAGAGGCGCATATTGCTAATCTACAAATCCGGCAATCTGTGCAACTATCTGCAGAAGAAGAAACCGCCGCGATTCGCCAGGCATTAGAGCAAAGCAAGGGCATCGTAACAAAAGCTGCGCATTTGCTGGGTATGAGCAGGGCAACTTTCTGGCGTAAACGTAAGTTGTATGGATTATGAAGCTATAATTTAATTGTAAAAGTTCAGATTGATTGGCAATATTAAAAATTAGTCAGAACTAATTTTTACATTGACTAGCAGCTAATGGCCACTATGCATAGGACCAAACTATGCATAGAAGATCTTTATTTCGATCTACACCCCGCGTGCTACCAGAGATTACTGGTAGCACGCTAGGCATAGTTATATTATTTGAAGAAATGGCCTCAATTCATCATCGGCTGGATGGTAACGATACGGTATGTTGTCTGGCTCTTGAAGTCTAGCTAAAGCCTTTTCCTTCATTGCTAAATCGGTTTCAACATATCTATGTATAGTGATTTCTCTCTCATGACCCAACCACAAAGCAATCACACTAAAAGCAACACCAGACTGTAACAGATGCATGGCGGTCGTTCATGGCGTTAATGCCGAGTGAAGTAGCATTCCCGGTCTATACTGTCATTTTCTCAGTCACTTGAGCATGAGCTAGCGCTTGATTACTCGGCATTATGTTTGAGCGTTTCTGTCACACAAATCCGCCTGTTTAGAAAGGGGTAGACAGGACTAAACGGCGATTTTTGGATCTTCAAGCACTGGTGCGCTTTCCAATTGAGGGCATATACGACCTTTGGTCTTTTTCAAAGACTTCGAATAATCCTAAAAACCGCAGTTGAACAAAAGCATAAAATCTGTAAGGCTTGTATTTTTTGAGTCGAGCCATGATTTTACCTCCCAAAGTTATTCACCCAACGGGTGAGCCAGAATTTACGCTTAAAAAGTCAGCAATAAGCGCATTGATTGCCGACACCTTTAATGGAAAAATACATATTGAATGGGATCCCCAGGCACAAGTGACCACCTTGGGGCAACTTGCGTTTTTCATACAATATTTAAAAGTGGGGCATCGCTTGATGCCTTGAATTGAAGATTGTCCCTTGCGCTATACCAGTCCTAACGCCCCTAAAAAGATAAATGTCTTGGGTTCTTTTGTGCTGTCCATTTTGGCGGGGTATACCCGTTACGCCCATATTACGCGAATATACTTTAAACGGTCAAGTTCTCGGCTTTTTCAGAAAACAATTGGAACTTCATGGTCATTAGAGTTTGCCTGTTAGCCTTGAAGCGGGTGCTGAGTTCGGCGATACAGGTATCGATGCTTTTCTT